>JANQSL010000124.1 GCA_028284075.1 Candidatus Sumerlaeia bacterium
AAATCGACTGCGCGCTCGCGCAATGCCAAAGCCCGGAGGGAGAGCTTCCACCACCTGTTCCAGGTGGGAATCCCGCGCCCATATCGCGAATATGTGGAAGTCCTCTCAAAGAGTGAGTCATTCTTTCGAGAAAACCTCTCTCCTGCGTCTTCCCGGCATGGATGCGGATGAGCGCCTTTTCGTTCAGCAGCGGAAAGAGTTTCCATTTCTCGAAACGCCACGCTGGATTCATCCGCGAAAGCATGAATCGCTTCGTCGCTATGCCCCGGCTTTGTCGGGTGTGTTGACCTCGGCATTTTCCACAACCGACCGGCAGCAGATCGACCTGCTGATTCAAATGCATCGTGAATCGGGCATGACTTTTCTCAAGTGGTCCGCTCGTGCCATTCCAACCTGGAAGCCCCGGCCGCTTCCACCGGGTTTGCCGGTCCACCGAATTCACGGCGCGCGGGACCGAGTGATTCCACCCTCCGCGGCGCATGGCGCCGAAATGGTATCCGGCACAGGTCAAGGTTATCTCCTGATCATGAGTCACGGCGGTGCCGCGAATGCCCTCATTCGGCATGCCCTGACCCTGGTCCGAAAACGTCGTTAGACTGTTCGGTTGCGCTTGACCTGGGGGAAGTAATAAATGGATTTTTGATCCAAAGCGGGATGAAGTCTGTCCATCTTGTATTTTTTTGAAAAGATGCGTAACAATCGATTAAAAAGCCTGGCATAGTACCCCCGTTGAGACCACACCCAAGACTTCCACTTCGGTAAAT
Source organism: Candidatus Sumerlaeia bacterium (assembly GCA_028284075.1). Classification (GTDB taxonomy): domain Bacteria; phylum Sumerlaeota; class Sumerlaeia; order SLMS01; family JAHLLQ01; genus JAJFLJ01. The sequence continues at coordinate 765 of JANQSL010000124.1, forward strand.
TCCAGGCTCCCGAGGAGCAGAGATTTAATGGCAACCGTTGACCTGAGCGAGTACGGTATTACTGGCGAAACCACCCACCACGGCCTCTATGGCGGCTACAATATCCATCATAATCCGTCCGTCGCGCGGCTTTACGAACTCGCCGCACCTCAACCCCGCTATGACGTCGCCAGCACCGGGGCTCTTATCGCTTGTTCGGCGCCCAAGTGTGGCCGCAGCCCGAGGGACAAGCGGATCGTGGAGGAGGAAACCACGAAGGCCGATGTCTGGTGGGGGAGTGTGAACGTACCCATCAGCGAGTACTCCTTCCGCATTAACAAGGAAGTGGCGCTGAATTACCTCAACTGTCGCGACAATATTTACGTGATCGATGGGTTCGCCGGCTGGGATCCGAAGTATCGCATCAAGGTTCGGGTCATCTGCACCCGCGCTTATCACGCGCTTTTCATGTGGACCATGCTGATTCGCCCGACGGCGGAAGAGCTGAAGGATTTTGGCGACCCGGACTGGGTGATCTATAATGCCGGTCAGATGCCCGCCGTTACCGAGCTTCCGGAGGTCGACACCAAGACCTGTGTCTCCGTGAACTTCAAGACCCGGGAGTTTGTCATCCTTGGCACCGAGTACGCCGGTGAAATGAAGAAGGGCATCTTTACAGTTCTGAACTACATTCTGCCGAAGCAGGGCGTGCTATCGATGCATTGTTCCGCCAACGAGGGAAGGGATGGTGATGTGGCACTCTTTTTCGGTCTCTCCGGCACCGGCAAGACCACGCTCTCCGCCGATCCCGGGCGCCCGCTGATCGGCGACGACGAACACGGATGGTCCGACACCGGCATCTTCAACTTCGAAGGTGGTTGTTACGCCAAGACGATCAACTTGTCGAAAGAGGGCGAGCCGCAGATCTGGGATGCCATCCGTTTCGGATCGATTCTTGAAAACGTCGGATATGACCAGAACACCAAAGCTGTGGACTATACCGATACATCCAAGACGGAAAACACCCGCTGTGCCTACCCGGTTGAATACATCGACAACGCAAAAATTCCCTGTGTCGGCAGCCACCCGAAGAACATTATTTTCCTGACCTGCGACGCCTTCGGCGTATTGCCTCCCGTCAGCCGTCTGACCCCTGGCCAGGCAATGTATCACTTCATAAGCGGCTACACGGCAAAGATTGCCGGGACGGAAGTCGGTGTCACGGAACCACAGGCGACGTTCTCCGCCTGTTTCGGCGCCGCCTTCCTGATACTGCATCCGACAAAGTACGCCGAAATGCTTGCAGAAAAGGTGAAACAGCACGACGCGAAGATCTGGCTGGTGAATACCGGCTGGACCGGCGGCCCTCATGGAGAAGGTCACCGCTTTAGTTTGAAGTACACCCGCACCATCATCGATGGCATTCTCGACGGCTCTCTCGACAAGGGGGAGTTCGAGGCGGAGGACGCTTTTGGCTTCAGCATTCCCACGGCATGTCCCGGTGTCCCGAGCGAGGTGCTGAACCCGCGGCTGACCTGGGAGGATAAAAACAAATATGACGAAACTGCGGCGAAACTGGCCGACATGTTCGGAAAAAACTTCGAGAAGTATGCGGACCAGGCCTCCGAGGAGATCAAGGCCGCGGCACCTCGGGCCAAAGTCACTGGTTAAACCCAATTGAATGAGGGATGAACGCTCCTTCGATGGCCCGGCTGGAGAGCCGGACCGCTTTCCTGTTTCGCCTGAAACCGGGGAGTGCTTTCCTTGGGCTATTGTTTGAACCTTGTTCAGAAAACACTTCGGGGTTGACCAGACCGTCTCTGGCGGAAGAGCCTTCAAAGTTGTCCTGACACAAATCTATTTTTCCGGGAGCAATACTGAACATGAAAAAAATTCGCAAAACATTCGCCTTGGGTTTAGTGCTTTCTGGCATCACCCTGTCCGCTCAGGCACAGGTACTCATCAACGAGTTTGATACAAACACAAGCTCGGCTGAGTACATCGAGCTTTACAATGCGGGCGGTTCGCCTGTGGATCTCGGAGCAGGCGGGTACGTTCTTGTATTCATCAACGGAAACGATAATCTGACCTACCAGGCCACCGACCTGACGGGATCGATTGCTGCTGGCGGCTTCTATCTTGTCACCGAGACGGGCGTTGCCACTGTGAATGGTGAAGCCTCGGATCTTCAGGCAAGCTGGTCAAGTTTCCAGAACGGTCAGGACGCGATCGCTTTGCTTTCGAGCGCGAGCGCTTCGGACTACCCGAATGATGTCGATTACAGTGATACTCTTGCCGCCAATTCGGACGTTCAGGAAGATGCCGTCATTTACGGTTCAGCCGACGTGGAACTTGAAGGTGAGCTCGGATTTGCGTCCGGTCTCTTTGTTCCCAACGGCTCCGGCGGCTCCACGGAGCGTATATCCGATGGCCAGGGAGGCACGGGCTACTCGGCGAGCGACTGGCAAATCGATACTCGCACTCCTCGCACAACCAATGCGGCTGTTATTCTTCCCACCAACGTTGCAAACATTGCGGCGGCTCGCCTTGAGTCTGTCGGTACCGAAGTGATTATCACCGGCACAGTGACAGCCAGCAATAATGAGAACGGCCTGAATACCGGTCGAAATCAGTTCTTCGTCCAGGACGGTTCGGGCGGGGATGGACAGAGCGGCATTCTGGTTGATGACTCAAGTAACACCATCTCCGCAACGATCGCGGCCGGTGACACCCTTACCAGCCTCCAGGGTACACTTTCCACTTTCGCAGGCATGCTCCAGCTGGTTCCCACACAGGATGTGGTGCCGGTGACCGGTGGCTCCGCTCCCACACCGCTTGTTGTGACTGGTGCTGTCACTGATTTCGAGACAATTGAGAGCGAACTGATTCAGCTCGACGGTGTTTCGATTACGGGCGCCGGAAACTTCGACTCGGGTTCCTCCGGAATGGACTACGCCATAACCGAATCGCCCGAGACGATCATCACGATCCTCCGGGTGGAAGAAGGTTCCACTCTCGTTGGCGAGGCAATTCCCGGATCTCCTGCAACAGTCATCGGAGTCGCCACAGAGTTCAGTGGAGCTCTTCAGATTCAGCCCCGCATACCGGCGGACGTAAGTGTCGCATCCAGCGTCTCTGATTGGATGACGTTCGAATAAGCCGAAACGACACTGGACCATTGCCCCTCAAGCGGCGCACCCTCTCCAGGGTGCGCCGTTTTTTTTGAATGACCGCCAATCCCCGGCTGGTCTCAGATCAAGCGGGCCTTGTTTTCCCCGCCTCACCGCTGGAGAACGCTCAATCAACTGCTTCGGACTGATTTTCGTTATGCGCAGAAACATCCTCCACGCCGGCGCCGGTGCACTAAGTTACGAAATTCGTGAAATCGTCCAGGTTGCCCACCGGGTCCGCGACCTGGGCGTCGACATGACCTGGGAGAACATTGGCGATCCCGTTGCCAAAGGAGAGCGCGTGTCCCAGTGGATTCGCGACATTGTGGCGGAGCTGACGCTGGATTCCTCCACATGGGCTTACTGCGACTCCGCCGGCATTCCTGAAACGCGCGAGTTTATCGCCGCCCAGGTGAATCTGCGCGGTGGAGTTCAAATCACGCCGAATGATGTGCTTTTCTTTAATGGGCTCGGCGATGCCGTTTCAAAGGTGTACAACTATCTGCGGCGCGAGGCCCGTATCCTCGGACCGTCGCCAGCCTATAGCACGCATTCTTCGGCGGAGGCGGCCCATTCCGGCTACGAGCACGTCACCTACATGCTGGATCCTCACAACGGCTGGTTGCCGGACGTGGACGACATCCGGAACAAAGTGAAGTACAACGACTCCATCGCCGGCATTTTGTTGCTGACGCCGGACAATCCCACAGGAGCCGTTTATCCCCGGGCCCTTCTGGAGGAGATTGCCGCGATTGCCTGCGAGTACGGCATCATGATCATCGCGGATGAAATTTACGCTCACATAGTTTACGACGGAAGCTCGCACCTGCATACCAGTCAATGGGTCGGTGACGCTCCGGCCATTGCAATGCGGGGCATCAGCAAAGAGTATCCCTGGCCGGGTTCGCGGTGCGGATGGATCGAAGTGCTGAATCGTAACGCCGACCGGAATTTCCACGATTACATCGAGAGTCTCTTCGCTGCCAAGCGCCTTGAAGTCTCATCCACGACGCTTCCACAGATGTCCATTCCACAGGTGATTGGCAGCGACCGTTATCCGGAGCATCTGCAAACCCGGGAGGCGATGTTCGGAAAACGTGCGCAAGAGGCTTGTGATGCATTCGCGGACTGCGAGCACGTCATTGCAAACAAGCCGGGTGGTGCCTTTTACTTCACCGTGATGTTCAAGCCGGGTGTTTTGAATGGCGAGCAGACGCTTCCCATCGAGAACAACGATGTGCGTTCAATGATCGAGGACCTTGTCCCGGATGTCGCGCCGGACAAACGCTTTGTTTACTACCTGATGGGATCGACGGGTATCGTGGTGGTGCCGTTAACGGGGTTTCACTGTCGGCACGAGGGATTTCGCGTGACTTTGCTGGAAACGGATGATGAGAAGCGTGCATGGATTTTTGCCACATTACGCAGCGCGATCGAAGAATACATCGGAAGTACCGAACCGGCCGCCGCGCTGCGATGATCCGTGTTTTTTTGTGGGTCGCGGCCGTCGTGTTGCTGAGCGCCTGCGAGTCGCGGCGTTATTCGAAACCCGGCCTGGGAAGGCAGCCGGATGTCCAGGCTGAGGACCTCCGGGATGTCTTGATGAACTTTGTGGATTTTGCGGAGCAGCGCATTGTCTCCGCATCCAATGAGGTCTACGGTCTTTCCACGAATCGGAAATCTCAGGCGGCTGCATTGCGGTGGAAGTCGTCCTCGTTCGAGGCCATGCGCGAGCACATCTACCAGGATGATCCGGTGACGGCGTTGCTGGAAACCTGGTCCTATTTCGTTCGCATGAGAAGCTATCTTGAAAGCGGTGAAGGTTCGAGTCTCTTTGGCCGGCACCAACAGGCTGCCGTTGAAGCCGCCATCTCCGTTGAAACGGCCATCAGCGAGATTTCCAGCGACCACCTGCCTTCGGAGGATCTGCGGGAGATCGAGAAATTCATTACGGAGTTCGCGGAGAATCATCCCATGAAAGGGATTTTCGATGACTCCAATGCTGAATACGAACCTTTGGAGGAAAGCCAGTCGCAGCTTCTGGCGAACCTCGTTTCTCTTCCCTTCTCACCGCTGCTGACTTTCAGCAAAGTCAACAAGACCGCAGACTCCATCGCCGAGTTCAATCGCATCTCGGCGCGCATTGCCGACATTATGGAAGACATGCCTCGAGAGACCCGGTGGCAGATGGAGCTGCTGCTTCTCGATTTTCAGAATAGTGAAAACGTTTTGACCGTCGTGGAAAGTCTCGATCGGGTGTCGCGCGACTTCGAAAAGCTTCGCACTATTGCGGAGCGCACGCCGGAACTGGCGGAGGAAAGTGCCGGGCGGGTACTGGGTCAGATTGCGGAGGCACAGGATCAGATTGAGGAGTTGCGGGGTCTGACTGGTGATCTCGCTCTCGCGTCCACGGCACTCCGCGATGCATTGCAGGACGGGCGTGAACTCAGCACGGAGTTGCAGGACACCGCCCGCGCATGGACTGAAACGTCGCAAATCGTTCGCAGAGTCCTGTCAGACATCGACGCCCTGAAGTCGGCACCCGCCGCCGGGAGCTCTTCCGATGCCGAGCCTTTTCGCATCTCCGACTATCGTGACACCGCGACAGAGCTTCGGACGGCAGCGACCGAACTCCGGCTTTTGCTGGAGGATGTTCAGGAAGTTCGGAGTGCTCCCGTCATTGACAAGGCAAGGGAGGACACCGCTGCATTGATCGATGCCTCCGCGAAGCATTCCCGTGATGTGATCGATCACGCCTTCCGGCGTGCAGTGCAGGTTATCGTGATTGCGGGACTTGTTGTGGCCGCGCTCATCCTGCTCGGCTGGCTGCTGAGAAAAAAGAAGGGACAAACCTGACTTGCCACCTCACTTCAGCATTCCTCTCAACCTCCCTCATGCGGGAAAGATCGCCGTTCGTATTCACGATATCATTGAGGTGCGGGGGAATCACGACGGCAGGGAGTATGAAGATGCAATGGCACTCGTGAAGCGCATGATGATCCTCCTGGATCCCTGCTTGCGCAGCGGAGAGAATCCGGGAACCGAGGAGTGCGGGCGCATGGCGGATGAAGCCGCTTTTTTCGGACGGGCGCTGGTAGAGGCGATCATTGATGCGGAGATTACGAGCGACCGCATCGGCCAGTGTATTCGCAACTACTTCGAGTGTCTGGAACTGGGGGAGGAAGGCGCTGAGATTTCTCTTCGTGCAGGCGAAAACCCGAAGTCACTGCAACGACCGTATTGAAACTCAGTTGATTGGCCCTTCAAAGGAAACAAGACGCCACCCGTCATCCGCTGTTCGCTCAAGGCGTGCCTTGAGGGGCTCGGTGCCCTCCCAGAGCGTTACTCGATAGTTCGGGTTCGGATGCGTTTTTGGGTGACCTTTCACGGTTGCATCAAGGCGCAGAATCGTTCGGTCATCCCAGACCGTTGAGTCCTCGCGAAGGTCGAAGTAAAGCGATACAGAGCTGTTCTTGTCTTGAAGAGTCTCAAGCCTGGAAAGAAGATCTCGCGCGGCTTCATCGCCGATTCGTGCAAGGGCATTGTGGTCGCGCCCGAACTGGCGGCGATAAACGGGCGTGCGGATTTCATCCGCCAGCCACGTTTCCAGTTCCTCGAGAATCGATTCTCTTCGGAAGCGTGAAACAGTCGGCGGGTTGGCTTCAGAGTCCCATCGCGAAGCTGGGGAGACGGTCTCCTGCGGCGTTGCCTGTGGTGAAGGAACCGGTGTTAAAGTCGGAACGGGCGTGACAGTCGGTTCCGGCAGGGGTTTCAGTTCGGTCGCTTGTTCCCTTGCCTCTGCTGTCTTCGGAGTGGGTGTTGCGGGAACTGGCGGAACCGTTGCCACTTCGGTCTCTGTTTTCTGAGGGACGGTGTTCAATTTCACGACGTCGTCCCTTGATTCCCCCGGAGCGGGTTTTTTTCCCGTCAGAACAAGTGCCGTGACGATGGCCACAATCGTCAACGCAACGGCAAGGATCGCAAGTGCAGGCATCCTGGCGTTTTGCTCCTGTTCTCGTGGCCGCTCCAGACGAGTCAGAGCTGTTTGCGTTGCTTCGAGGTCGAACAGCTCACCGAAGGAGAGATTCCTGAGTGGTTCGAGAGCGCGTGAAACCTCTTCCACCAGTTCCGCCGTGGTTTGCTGCCGCACTTCCGGATCCACTGCAAGAGCACGGCTCAGAACACTGTCCAGTTCCCCGGGGAGCGCTTCGTTTCGTTGGGAAGCGGGATGGGGTGTTGTGTTGACTTTTGCAAAGAGCAGTTCGTGAGTGTTCTTTGTGGTCCATGGTGCCTTGCCGCCCAGAAGCTTGTAGAGAACCATTCCGAGCGCATAGACATCCGTTGCCGGAGTGATATCGCCACCCGTGATCTGCTCCGGTGCCATGAATGCGGGCGTTCCCATCATGCCCGCGCCCTCTGTCGTCTTGTAGGCATCTTCCATTTCCACCTGGGCGATGCCGAAGTCCATGATCTTGGGAACACGTTGCGGCATGGTTACAAGAATATTGGAGGGCTTGATGTCCCGGTGAACAATTCCGTGCCGATGAGCCGCATCGACTCCGTTGGCGATCTGCCGAAACAGATCGATCACACCGGAAACCGTCAGGGTTTCCTTCTGCGTTTTGAGAAAATGATCGAGCTGCGTGCCCTCAACGTACTCCATGGCGATGAAGCTCGGGTTGCGATAGTCCGGCGACACATAAACGTCGAAGATCTGAACGATGTTCTGGTGAACAACTTTTGCCATGGTGAGCGCTTCGCGCTCGAATCTTCGCAGGAACTCCTCCTCGAGGCAGAGCGACGGCTTTGGAACCTTGAGTGCGACCGTACGCCGCAGGCGGAGCTGCCGTGCCTGAAACACCGCCCCCATGGCACCCATGCCAATCAGCTGATCGACGGCATAGCGCTCGTCCAGGACCTGATCCACCAGGGAGTCGAGAGAAAAGCCCGGAAGAGGCCGTTCCTCGCCCTCGAGGCTTGGATCAAGAACCGTATCGTCCTGGGAGATGCTGCGCCGGTGTTGATTTGTCACTCGCTACGTTGCCTTGTGGAACAGGATATGGTCGACGAGCCTGTCTGAAGAAGGCATCATGATTTGCCGACGTTGGAAAGCACAATTCGTGCGTTTCGCTGAAGCCCCTCCGCTCCGGTTCGCCGGACAGGGCTCTGAGAAAACCGCTCCCGCACTTCTTCCTCCGTCAGGTCCAGCATTTCCGCGAGAGACCACTCCGCCGGAACCAGCCGGTCCGAGAACGGGGATTCGCCGGCGGGACGAGCCCGTTTCCGGTTGTAGGGGCAGACCTCCTGACAGATGTCACACCCGAAAACCCAACCGTTGAATCTCTCCGCCAGTTCAGGATCTATTTCCCCTTTGTGCTCAATTGTCAGATAGCTGATGCAACGCCGTGCATCCAGTTTCCACGGTTCAACGATCGCATCCGTCGGGCACGCATCGATACACGCATGGCAATCACCGCAGCCGGCAGGAATGGTCGGAGGAGGAGTGGGTTCGAGTTTCAGTGTGGTCAGGACGACTCCGAGGAAAAACCAGGAGCCCTCCAGTGGGTTGATCAGCAGCGTGTGTTTGCCCGCGAATCCCAGCCCAGCGCGCACGGCCCACTGTCGTTCCATGACCGGACCATGGTCGACGTAGGGCTTTGACCGAGTCCCGTCATCGCCAAGCCGGTTAAGAAACCGCGCGAGTTTCTTCAATGGCTTGTCCATAACCCGGTGATAGTCCCGGCCGCGTGCATAGCGCGCCACTTTACCCGCCGGTTGTGGGTCTCGACGGTCCTCTTCCTCTGAAACGTTATAGTTCATGCCAACAACCACAACGCTTTGGCAGCCCGGTAGCACTGTTTGTGGATCGCACCGGCGTTCCGGATCCCGCGCCAGCCATTCCATGGATGCATGACGGCCTTCGCCGATCCAGGTTGTAAGCCGTTCCAGGTCTTCCGCCAGTAATTCCGCACGAGCCACTCCGAACCAGTCGAAACCCAGTTCTTTTGCCTTTGCAGCTGCCTCGGTGCGCAAGTTGGTGGAAGTGTCCGCCACTGGAGAACCACTTGGAGGGATTTTTCGCGCCGTCAGCATTCCCGCCACACCGCTTTCATGGCAATCGTTCTGACATGGGTTCGCCGTAATCGGTTCAGTACCAAAGCCGCTGGTCATCCGGGCGGGATCAGGCATTGTTTGTCCTGCAGCCGGAACAGCGAAGTCCTTTCGGTCAAAGCCGGTCAGGCTCTGTGTATCCCGGGCACTGAACAGATGCATGACACCATCCGTTGCCTTCCGGACATGTCAATCCGGCATCCAGTGCAAAAATGCCCCTTCACAAAGGGCCATTTCCGTGTATGACTTCCGGGGCCGGGTGCGACAAGGCCGCCGGAAACAGAGAGGTGTTCCATTGAACGAGGAAATTCGGGCCAGCCGGCACGACTTCGAAAGAGCTTATCTGGTGGGCGTCCAGTTCGGACGCATGCCTCGCGAAGAGGTGGAAGACCACCTGCGTGAGCTGGAGTCTCTGGTGACAACGGCGGGAGCCGAGGTTGCGGGGAGCGAAGTCGTGCGTATCAACCGCGCCTCACCTCAATACCTGGTCGGAACAGGCAAGGCCGAGGAAATTGCCACACGCATGGAAGCGCTCGATTGCGACGTTCTTGTTTTCGACGATGACCTTGCGCCCCCGCAACAGCATCTTTGGGAAGAAAAAACAAAGAAGGCTGTTATTGATCGCCGCAAAGTCATTATCGACATCTTTGCACAGCGTGCCCGGACACGCGAAGCGAGACTGCAGATCGAGCTGGCGACTTTGGAATACATGCTCCCGCGCCTGAAGGGTGCGTGGACACACCTCGAGCGCCAGCGTGGCGGCCTCGGCCAGAGAGGCGGTGCCGGCGAACTTCAGATCGAGGTTGACCGTCGTATTGTTCGCGACCGCATCGCACGGCTCAGGAAAGACCTTGTTGAGGTGCGTCACCATCGAGCGAACCAGCGCAAGCGCCGGGAGCGGGTTCCGATTCCGACAGCCGCAATTGTGGGCTACACCAACAGTGGCAAGTCATCGCTGCTGAATGCAATGACCGAGGCGGGAGTGCTTGCAGAGGACAAACTCTTCGCCACTCTTGACGCCACCACCAGACGCATCGATCTGCCCAATAATCAAAAACTCCTTCTGTCGGACACGGTTGGATTCATTCGCAAGCTTCCAACGACACTGATCGATGCATTCAAGTCGACACTCGAGGAAGCCGCCGCGGCCGAATACCTGGTACATGTCGTCGACGTGAGCCATCCCCGCGCACGGGAACAATATGATGTCACCACCACGGTACTAAAAGAACTTGGTGCCGATGACAAGCCGACGGTTTTGGTCCTGAACAAGATCGACCTGCTGAGCGGCGACCGGAATCCGCTCCAGGAGTTTGGCGGACTCGCCGCCCACACCGTTCTTTCCTCCGTCGCCACAGGAGAGGGACTCAGGGACGTGCGGGACGCTCTTGGCGCGCTGCTCAGCGACGGTCTCGAGGATCTGCATCTCTGCATTCCCGCGTCGCGTTACGACGTTGTATCCGCGGTGCATCGCGACTGCGAAGTGCTGGAGGAGCGCCACGAGGAGGACGGCGTGCACATTCATGCCCGCATACCGCACCGTCACGTTTCGGCTGTCGCGGAGTTTGTCTCCGCATGACAGCCGGCGATGCTCGTCCTTCCTGACTACCTCAGATTCTGCATGGACACAAAGAGCTGTTCCGGCTCGATGGGATGAACGGACTCCGCCACCTGATTGCCTCCGCCATCGAGCATGACAATATACGGAACGCGGTAGACACCGAAGCGATATGCCAGCAGCCGGTTGCGATTCAGGTCCTCGAACACACACGTGATTCCGGCCGTGTTTCGATTGAACTGGTCCGTCAGAAGCACCTGGCTTTCGAAGTCCTGACAGCTCTTCACGTTGCCTTTGCGGAAGTACACGAGCATCGGCTGATCGTCGTCCCTCGCCTGGCGCACAATCGCCTCATAGGACTGATGCCAGACCGGTGCGGGCACACCACCAGTGGTCGCGTTGGCGACGGCCTGCGTTGCCTGGCCTGCACCAACATCCGCCAGGCGGCGTCGCAGAGTGTGAATCGTGTGCTGCTTGAGGTCGGAGATAAACAGTGTCTCACCGTCGAAGGACATGACTGAATCGCCAAGATGTGCATCCGGCGCTGCCGTGGCGACGAAGTAGCGATTAATTTGTCCGCTGCCGTGGACCTCATTGAGAACGTTGCCCGGGATGGGCGTAATCAACACTGTGCGGCGAATGGGATCGATGGAGATGCCTTCGCCCGCGATAGGGTCGCGTGTTTTTTGCGAAATCCTGCGGAAGCCATAGTCTGTCGGCTGCCAGGGAGTTCCGTTTCCCCATGTCACGATTCCCCCTTCCGCCACGCCAAAGACCCGCATCGATTTCGGATCGAGAGCAATGTCCCTTACAAAAAACTCACCTTCGGGCTTTGGCAGTTCACCGATGGGTTTTCCGTTGTCGGCGCGGAACACCGCCACCCGGCCCCAGTCCTGCGCCACCAGCAGCTGTTCGCCGAAGATGTCCATCCCGAGACAGCGGCGGCCCGGCCTGATTTCTCCATTCGTGCCGAAAACGAGGTCCGGTGAACCGTCAGGAGCGAACTTGCGCACAAAAGACGTCTCCGGGTCTCCCGTATCGCCCGACACATAGAAACTCCCCGTTGGATCGCAGGCGATGCCCCCGTAGCCGCGATTGGCGGGAAACACGGAAGAGCAAAGCTCGATAACCTGGGGGTTTCCGCTGCCCGGATTGCGGATCAACAGGGCCGGCTGAGCCCGGGGAGGTGAGTCGGCGGCGGTGCTGTAGAAAGTTGCGGCAAGAAGGTCGCCGCTCGGAGTCGCGGCCAGAAACGTGTAGTTGTGCGACGGCAGTGCCATGGTGCCCGCGGACTGCCAGTTCGCCATGGCTCCGGCTGGCAGCAGAAACACCACCGCAAGACAGCGGAGTATCGTACGCATGTTACCCGTCCCATTCTCTCCAAACCTCGATCATTCAGGATTTCCCGAAACAAATCGGAAGTCAATGAACGTCTCGATTGCCACCGTTGGCTGTTCCCGGGTTTGAATATTCCCACCGGTGGAGTCGTAGAAATGTTGCGCATGACCGGCCGAGGCTTTCCATGACCGTTGAATCCGTTGTAGACGACTATGAAGTCTTTCTCCATGATTGGGAGGAACTCTGCAGCGCGGGAGCCCACACCTTCGCACGCCATGAAATGCGCGAAGCAACGGAACAGTTTCCGGATCGACCTGAGCTGTGGTTCCTGCGGGGCCAGTCGGACCTGTCGGCTCGCGATCTTCCCGCGGCGAAGGAAAGTTTCGAAAAGGCCATGGAACTCCTGACCGACCCGAATCGTTCAAGGCGCCGTCATGACAGGCGGTGGGCTGCTGTGGAACAGTGTCTTCCGTCAATTCTTGAGGGACTGGAGCAACGTATCCTCACCGACGGACCGCCCACGCCCTGGGCGTGGCTGTCGGATCCCGAATCCGTCCGAAGCAGGAATCCGCTGCTGGTGGGACGTGTGGATAAACCGATGGGTCGGACCGAACCATTGATGCCGCTGACTCCGGCTCCCCCGCACGAACATCTCACGGGGATCACAAAGGGTGTGCTGGGGGAACATCTCATTCCCGTTGATATCGGACACGATTCGATGAAGTCGCTGTTGGGCAAAGACACGGAAATCAGGATCGATGTTCATCGCGAGCCACTTATCGATCCTGATCTGAAAATCGAAATCGGTAAAATCCGGATCATGGACAACAGTGTTGTCCTGGAAAAGCCCGAACTCCCTTCCATGAAAGTGCATGGAGAAGAGCGTTCGCGGCCTCAGCCCAAACTTCCGCAGGTATCCATAGAACGTCCCGCGACCGCACCGGTCCGCCCAAAACCTGTCCCCCCTTCTCAGCCCCGCACCGTTACAAAGGTCGCCGAAGCACCCGGGAAACAGGTGCCGCCAAAGCACGACCATGCCGCTCCCAAACCGAAGGCGGGCAAAAAGTCTTCCGGCGAGTCATGGGATGAATGGGAACAGCGCATGATCGCGCTCGCGGGCGGAGGCGCCCTTCACGAGGCCATGGTTCAGATCGACCAGGCCATCAACCGCTATCCCGCCAGTTCCCGCCTGCAGGAAGTCAAGGCCCGCGTTCTTGAAACGCGGGGAGAGTATGAGTCCGCCGCCGAGCAATGGGTGGAAACCTATCGCAAAGCCGTTGAAGCGGGTTCCAACGAACGAGCGGACAGAGCCTTTCAGCAGGCAAAGGAACTCGCGAAGGAAAACGGCGACTTGTTGATGGACCTTGCCGCCCTTGCCGTATCCGCGGGATCCGTGAGCATGGCTCTCGCCGTCGGGAAACTGGCGGTCGACGTCTATCGCCGTCGCGACGATCGGACGAAGCTGACCAAAGCTCTTCAGCAACTCTACGAGTGGGCGCCCAACGACGTCAGCATTCGCAGCGAGCTTGAACGAATCACCGCCGGTGTTGCGGAACGCACCCGTGAGATTGCCGAGTCCGCCCGCAACGCATGGCCTCCGAAACCCGGCGCCGCGCCGGGTCTTCCCGACAAAGATCAGTTCGAAGTGAAAACGGGTCAGTCTCCCCGCGGGCCCGACTCGTATCGTAAAGTCGTTCCACCGCCTCTCAAGCGGAAGAAAGCGCCGTTGAGCGACGATGATCGTCGTCAGCGTGCCATGGACATGGAATGGAACAAACCCGGCGAAGTGCTCAAGGAAACCTCCGAGGGTCCCGACTTCGGAACGTTTATCCTTATTGGTTCGGTTATCCTTCTGCTGATGAGCTTTGCGGGCTCCGCTGTTCCCGGAATCATCGGTCTCATTATTTCGCAAAAATACCTCGCGAAGGCGCGCAAGGAGCGGCCCGACGAAAGCCACTCCGCGGCGAAGATCGCCACAGGCCTCTGCATCGCCGCGATCATCTTCGGATTTATCATTCGCTAGGGGCTTCCCTGAGAAGTTTCTGAAACCATTCCTCACTCCTGACATGATCAAAATCGGAATCGTTCTCGAGTTCTTCTCGATACAGAGACCAGTAACCCAGCGCCTTCTCCAGCCATTCCCTGCACTTGGCTGAATCGTTCCGAAGCGAATAAAAACAGGCAAGATTGTAGAGAGCCCCGTGGTCGTCGGGTTTGATGGCGAGGGCCTGTGTGTACTTTTCCGCGGCCATGCTGAAGAGCCGGTCCGCCTCTTCTCCGGTCTTTGTTTTTGCCTGATCCGAAAGTGTCACTCCCCAGTTGTGGAGAACCTCGTGCATGTCGGGTTTGATGGCGAGAGCCTGTTCGTACTTTTCCGCGACCATGCCAAAGAGACGGTCCGCCTCTTCTCCTGTTTTCGTTCTTGCCTGATCGAGGAGTGCGTTTCCCCAGTTGTTGAGAGCCTCGTACTTGTCGGGTTTGATGGCGAGAGCCTGTCCGTACTTTTCCGCGGCCATGCCAAAGAGACGGTCCGCCTCCTCTCCGGTCTTTGTTTTTGCCTGTTTGAGGAGTCCATTTCCCCAGTTGTAGAGAGCCTCGTGCATGTCGGGTTTGATGGCGAGAGCCTGTTCGTACTTTTCCGCGGCCATGCCAAAGAGATGGTCCGCCTCCTCTCCGGTCTTTGTTTTTGCCTGATACGAAAGTGTCACTCCCCAGTTGTGGAGAGCCTCGTGCATGTCGGGCTTGATGGCGAGAGCCTGTTCGTACTTTTCCGCGGTCATGCCAAAGAGACGGTCCGCTTCTTCTCCGGTCTTTGTTTTTGCCTGTTTGAGGAGTCCATTTCCCCAGTTGTAGAGAGCCTCGTGCATGTCGGGCTTGATGGCGAGAGCCTGCTTGTATTGTTCTACCGCTTTCTCATATAGATTGTCCGCTTCAAGCCCGGATTTTTCATTGGCTTGATCACCCAACGCATTCCCAATTACGAGAAAAGCTTGAGAGACATCTTCTTTGATATCCTTGTCGTCGAGTCCCTCTTGTTCCTGCCACATGCTAATGACCTTCTCGTAGTTTCCTTCCAGCAGTTGCTGTCTGATATCACGTCGGATTGCCGAGATTCGTACTTTCGGGCGGGCGGATGTTGAAGATTCCCTCTTCTCGTACTGTTTTACAGCTTTTTGTATCTTCTCCTTGGTTTCATCGAGCGCATCGATTTCCGACTCCTCTCCCGGGAAGCTATACTTCGTAATCGGCTTTAGAAGTTCGAGGAGATGGGTGAACGGAGACGAAACAAAGTCCGGAGGGAAACAACCGAGTTTCTGGGACAACTCCACAAAGAAATCGTCCGCTGTGTACCCCTTGATATAGTGTGCATCTTTGGCCGGATCGGAAAGAAGCCTCTCCTGGAGATTCCGGTTCGGATCGTTGTCTTTGTATCCAATCCAAAACAGTCGATAATCGAATATCGGGACTTCCGCCAGATGTCCGAACACCGGATCGTTGTCTCCACTATATCCGACAACGATCCATGTCCTGCCCCTCCCGGCGTCTCGAAAGACGGGAGCCAGCCGCTTGCCCTGATCGGAACATTCCTTTTCGGTGTTCAAAAGCACAAAACCCGTCGACTGGCCATGGAGATAAAAGACCGCTTTGTCATGGACCTGGCTGGGGTTGAAATGTTGTGAGGCGGCAAAATCGTAGACCGCGGGGAATTCACCCACGAGAGCGCAGGCCCTGACGACCAGTGGATCGAAATTCACCGTCAAAATCCGATCAACGTAACCGGACTTCATTAACTGAGCGATCGCCAGATGAGCCCAGTTGATACCGGCTTTGTCGACGTACTCCCGAATGAGTTCGGCGCGTTGACCCACTGACAGTTCCGCCATGCATCTCGGATAGTCTTTCCGCTCCGCTCGTTCGTAGGCCCGGCAGTATTGTTCCTTGATTTTCGAAACAAAATCCTGCGCCCCGGGAATTCCCGCTGTAACGGAGCAGCCCGCTCCAA
>JANQSL010000236.1 GCA_028284075.1 Candidatus Sumerlaeia bacterium
TTTCGAGGGCACGGCGGCTGATGTTCTCGTTGCCGGCGGCGTGACGCGCTCTTGTGGCACTCTGGAACTCCCAAACACCCGCTTCCGATTCATAGTAGCGGTGGGCTCTCTTGAGGGTCACGACAAGGGGGCCGCTGGATCCGTCGGGACGCAGGCGTGCATCTGTTTTCCAAAGCCTTCCTTCGGGCGTGACAGCACTCAGCTCCGCCAACAGATCCGAGGCAAACTTCTGCAGCTCAACGGGAGGCGCCTCCTCTCCGTCGGTGTTGCAAAAGAAGGCGATATCAAGATCGGCGCAGAGGTGAACCTCACCCGCCCCGAAACCGCCAAAGGCAATGACACTCCAGTTCGATGAGAGGCCATGGCGACGGGCAATCACGGAGGAGAGTTGTTCGAGGCAGACGTTGGCGAGTTGCGTTGTTCTTTCCGCCGCGGCCTCGATGGAATCGATGCCAACGATTTCGCGAGCCTGCACAAACAACGATTCACGATCCTTAAACCGTCTCAGGAGACGGAGAGTACCCGTATCATCAACCTTTTCCACTGCCCTTTTGTAATCCGGATCAGCGTTGGGGGAGGGCGTTGATTCGGGAGAAAGGGCACCGCCCTCGAGCATCTGGTCGAAACGTCCCGGGTGTCCCACCAGCATGCGTGGAGTCATGGAACCGAAGCCGAGCAGTTGAAGCAACAATCGGAGGACGGGACGGTGATCGAGAAGCAGTTGATACAACGGGGTTACAGCATGGTGTGCGCGGAGAAAATGAGACAGTTGAAGGACGGCCTGTGTTGGATCGACGGAATGCTTCAACTCTTCCAGCAGAACCGGCAGGAGTTTCTCGAAGACGCGCTGGCCGCGGGAGGTGATGGCAATCTCGCGGGTTCCGACACAAAGCTCACGCAATGCTCTGAAGCCCTCAACGGTGCCAAGGCCATGAGGTGCGAGCAACTCCAGGGTTTCGGAGTCGGGGGGATTTCCGCTTTCCAGATGGTCGATAAGACCGGCGGGCCGGGATCCTGATTCCTCTCCAAAAAGTTCCTCGAATTGTTTGCGAACCCAGCGCCGGGTCCGGCTCAGTTCCCGAGTCAGATCCTCGGCATCATCGAATCCGCATCGAAGAGCGAGTGAGTGAACTTCCTGGAGACTGACGGGAATCACATGGGTCTGCTGGTTGTCGAGCATCTGGAGCGCGTGCTCCACTCTGCGGAGAAGCCAGTAACTTTCTTCAAGGTGTCCGGCTGTCTCACGGTCAACAAGGCCGGTTTCGGCCAGAAGGTGCAACGCACTGATCGTGCTGCGAAGGCGGAATTCGTGTCTCGTTCCACCGTGCAGCATCTGCAACGCGGATACGAAGAATTCGATTTCGCGAATTCCTCCAGGGCCTCGCTTGAGATCGCGTGTGGCGTGGTCACTGGAGATTGCATTGTCGTCGATGCGTTTCTTCAGGCGAGCCACTTCCGGCAGCAGGACCTCATGGCGGTTTCCGGAGAAAACAAAGCTCCGGGCAACGGACTCAAAGCTCTCGCCGAGTTTTGAATCTCCGGCAACGTACCGTGCCTTGAGATAGGCGATCTTTTCCCAGGAACGCGCCTGGTCGACGAAGTAGGAAGAATAGGCCGCCAGAGAGCGGGCCATCGCACCGGCTTTTCCTTCGGGGCGCAGACGGGCGTCGACGCGGTAAAGAACGCCTTCGGTTGTGGGGTCGTTGAGGTAGTTGCAAATGTCGCGGGCGAGGCGGGAGTAGAACTCGTGACTGGTGACAGCGCCGGTAACATAACCGGTGGAGTCGGCCCGGCCTGGAGTCTTGCCCTCCTCGTCATAGACGAAGACAAGGTCGATGTCGGAAGAAAAGTTCAGTTCCTCTGAACCGAATTTACCCATGGCCACAATAATGAAAGAAGCCCTTCCGGTCTCGTCATCAGAGTTGTTTCTGACGGGAAGCCCGTGCGCTTCTTCGGCGGAGAGGAGACACTCACGAAGAGCAAACTCGCAGGCCACCTGGGCGAGCCGCGAGAGTTCGCGGCAGTATTCGCGAATGGAGCCGTGGTTGCGCCGTTCGCGGACTCCGATTCGGAGAAGTTCCCGCCGCCGGAACCGTGCGAGGGCACGCCGACGTGATTCCCGAGAACCAAAGGAGCGAACAAATGACTCCAGCTGTTCGCGATATTTCGCGAGAGGCTTTTCCGTTTCGAGCAAGGCGTCGGCAAGGCACCACTCGACGTACTCGG
>JANQSL010000257.1 GCA_028284075.1 Candidatus Sumerlaeia bacterium
TTCCTGTTCGAGGACGTCGTTCGTTTGGAAGGTGTAGGATGCGCCGGTGAGTTCGCTTCCTTCCGCGGGGATCAGGAAGGATGTGAGGCGTTCGCCGACGGAGTCGCCGTTGTTGAGTTCCTTCTCCTCGCCGTAAAGGACTCGATAAAGGTGAAAGCCGGCGTTGTCCTGTTCGAGGTCGGTTGTCCACGCGACGGACACTGTTCGTCCAGGCGCGGCGGTGGCTGTTAAGGAGATGACGTTGGCGAAGAGAGGGTCCTGTTGTTCCGAGGTGAAGAAGCTATTGTTCGTGCCGCCGTTGGATGCGCCGTTTGTGCAGGGGCTCATGACCTGGTTGTCCCAGGATGCTGTCAGGCAGGCACATTCGAGTCCGGTGGTCAGTGAAATGCATTTGCCGTTACCAGGCGTGCCCACGCCGACGACGGTTCCGCTGGTGCCAATGCCGGATGAAGGGGCGGGATTTCCAAAAACAAGTCCGAATCCTTCGGGGCTGATATTGTTCGATGCATACGCAGGATTCGTTGTGCGGTCGACCCAGACCAGGTCCTTGTTTTCAATCACGCCGGTGCTTGAAACAACATTGATGTAGGTTGTGTTGGAGGAACTGATGGTCATGTTCCAGTCACCATTGACCGGGTCGTAGGAGAAGTCTTCGGTCAGTCCGGTTGTGGGTCCCGCGACGACGATGACTGTCCCGTTGGGGAAAAAAGTGAGACCGGTGCCGGAGAGCAGTCCCGCGGTGTTCTGGAACTGCATGATGGAGTTCTTTGTGGTCCGGTCGGTGTCGGTGTCACCAAACGCCATTTCGTTCAGGGATGAAGGCGTGAGGGATTTGACGAGAAAGAGTTCGGTGAAGGAGTCGTTGACGAAGCTGCTGGTGCCGCCGCTGGCGCGGTTCCATTCGTTGGCGATCATGATGGTGTCGGCGAATGTCGTGTTACATTGCATCTCCTCGGTGGGAGTGCACTGAGCGGAGGCGAAGCCGGCCGGGAGGGCGAAAACCGCGATTCCGACTGCCCGAATGAAGTTTGTCCATTGGTTGTGTATGAAGGGATTTTTGGTTATAAGAGCGATATTCATTGTTTTAATATTATTTCTCCAGCTCAGGTTTTCCATGCGCAATTCAACCGCCACTTCATGGCTTTGCATGACCTCCACTGACAAGAAGAAAAAAACGGACATCCCAAATCCGATATAAAACCAGATAAATGCAGGGAGCAGACGTTCTGAATGTCCGGGTGGGAGGATGTGGGAGATGTTTGTGCCAAAAGGCCGGGTTGAGAGAGGTGTCTGAGGACTCCGAGCGGCACGGCGCGACAGAGGAGGGAACTGTCGGTGAGGCGGATTCGGAGCCGCACAGAGCGTTCTTTGCGCTGGACTTCCCCCGGGCGGGGCCGCTTACCTTCCCGCCTCCCGCGGGCCGGTTCCGCGAGTCCGGATTGGATTGGTCCTCCTGTTGTCAGCCACGACGTTCAGCCGAATCCGCAATTTCTGCATTATCGCGCACATCGATCACGGCAAGTCCACGCTCGCGGACCGGCTGCTGGAGACGACGGGTACGCTGACAAACCGGGAAATGCGCGCTCAGGTGCTGGATTCGATGGATCTGGAGCGGGAGCGGGGTATTACGATCAAGGCTCAGGCGGTGCGCCTTTTTCACAAGGCTCCGGACGGTGAGGTGTATCAGTTGAATCTGATCGATACGCCAGGCCATGTGGATTTCACGTATGAGGTCTCGCGGAGTCTGGCGGCCTGCGAAGGGGCCATTCTGGTGGTGGACGCGACTCAGGGTGTGGAGGCGCAGACGCTGGCGAATGTCTATCTGGCTCTCGAGAACGATGTGGAGATTTTTCCGGTCATCAACAAGATCGATTTGCCGAGTTCGGATATTGATGAGGCACGGCGTCAGATCACGGAGTCGGTCGGTCTGGACGGGGACGAGGCTTTGCCGATCTCGGCGAAGACGGGGGACGGCTGCCGGGAGTTGCTGGACAAGGTGGTTGAGCTGTTTCCGCCGCCAAAGGGCGATGCGGGGGCTCCGCTGCGGGGGCTGATCTTCGATTCGTCCTATGACAGCTATCGTGGCGTGATTTGCTATGTGCGAATTGTGGACGGCTCGTTGAAGGCGGGGGAGAAGATTCGCTTTATGCAGTCGGGCATGGAGTATGAAATTCTGGAGGTGGGTGTTCTGACACCAACCCAGACGAAGATGGACGGGCTGGAGTGCGGCGAAGTCGGGTACATTGCGACGGGTATCAAAACGATCCAGGATGTCCGGGTCGGTGACACGGTCACTCATGCGCGCAAGCCGGCGGAGAAGCCTCTTCCAGGATACAAGGAGGCGCGCCCGGTTGTCTTTGCCGGTATTTATCCAACGTCTTCGGACGATTATCAGACTTTGAAGGATGCGATCGAGAAGCTGCGGCTGAACGATGCGGCGATTCATGTGGAACCGGAGGTGAGCGAGGCGCTGGGTTTTGGATTCCGCGCGGGTTTCCTCGGGATGCTGCACATGGAAATCGTGCAGGAGCGGCTTGAACGGGAGTACGATCTGGATCTTGTTTTCACTGCACCGTCGGTGAATTTCCGTGTGACAAAAACGAACGATGAAGTGGTGATGGTGGAGAATCCGGCCAAGCTGCCGTCTCCTCAGGAAATCGAGCGGATTGACGAGCCGTATATTCTCGCGAACATCTATTTTCCCCCTTCGTACATGGGCAACGTGATGAGTCTGGCGCAAAACAAGAAGGGCATTCAGCGGGAGATGTCCTACGTCAGCACGGAGCGGGTTAAGTTGTCGTATGAGTTTCCGCTGACGGAGGTGGTGACGGATTTCCACGATCGCCTGAAGGCCGTTACTCAGGGATATGCATCGTTCGACTATGAGCTTGGCGAGTACAGACCGGGCAAGCTGGTGAAGATGGATATTCTGATCAATGGCGAGCCGGTGGATGCACTGTCGGTGATCGTGCACCGTGAGGATTCCGCCTACAAGGGGCGGCTGCTGTGCGCGAAGTTGCGGAAGATCGTTCCGCGTCAGATGTTCCAGGTGGCGATTCAGGCGGCCATCGGAGGAAAGATCGTGGCTCGCGAGACGGTGTCGGCCATGCGCAAGGATGTGACGGCAAAGTGCTATGGCGGCGACATTTCGCGAAAGCGGAAGCTGCTGGAGAAGCAGAAGGAAGGGAAGAAACGCATGAAGCAGGTCGGGGCGGTTGAGATCCCGCAGGAGGCTTTTATGGCGGTTCTGAAGCTGGAGGAGGACTAGAACCTGTCTGGTGACCCGGCTTCCTCTTCGGAATCGGAATCGCCGTCGGTATCGCAATCGAGACAATGACCTTCTCCCACGAAAAGCTCGATGTCTACCAACTGGCTTTGCAGTATGTTGCCTTCGCGCACTCTGTCTGTGCATCGCTCAACGGTGCACGGAGGCATGCACGCGACCAGTTGCTTCGCTCTTCGCAGTCGATTCCATTGAATATTGCAGAAGGAAACGGAAAAGTCTCTGTCGCTGACCGAAGGCGTTACTTTGAAATTGCGCGCGGGTCCGCTCTTGAGGCGGCGGCAACACAGGATGTGCTGAGTGTCACCGGCGCGTTGACAGAAGATCAGAACCGCCAGGGCAAGCAGATGCTTGATCGTATCGTGGCGATGCTGACGAAGCTGGGTGGCCGTGGTTATACAGTGAGAGAGGAACCTTTCAGATATGGTGGTTCGATGATCGATTTCGATCCCGATGCCGATTCCGAGAGGCATGTTGCTGAATGGGGGATTGTCTGTGAAACGCCATGATTACATTGTC
>JANQSL010000008.1 GCA_028284075.1 Candidatus Sumerlaeia bacterium
ATTCGGCGGAGGAATGCTCTGGCTCTCGGCACCAGGCCTGGACGGAACAGTCACCGTACGGCTCAGGGACTCTTCAGGAGACGGGCTGTTGACCTGGAACCCCGTGACCGATGAACTATCCTTCAATCGCGTGTTTGCGCCGGACGATGTGCAGGCCGAATCACTCGCGGCGGACTTCGCCGTTGTTACCGATACGTTGACGGGAACGGCCGGTCCTTTTCGCACGGGGCGGATCAGCGGCTTTTCCACAATCGAAGGCATTGCCTGGAACGATCTGCTGTCTCGTTCGGCGAGCGAAGACATTTCCGGAGCCTGGGATTTTCTGGCGCCGGTGCGTGTCGTAACGAGTGCATCCGGTTCGGGCGTCACGGGACTGTATGCAATGGCGGACAATGCGGCTGCCAATACAGCAGCCGTTGGCGTTGCGGGGGTTGCAGGCGCCTCTGATCCGGATGCCGGACGGATCGGAGTTCTGGGTGCACTTGACTCGGCGTGGGTATCGAACGCAGCGCTGCTCCCTGAAGGGCCGCATGCCGGGGCCTTTTTGGGAGACGTTCATGTCGAGGGAACAGCGAATGTAAGCGCCCTCGCAATTCATGCGGTGGCGGGTGAAGCGATCTCGGCTGGTGACGTTGTCGAGTGGGGCTCGAGCGGAACCGTCTTCATTGCCGGAAACGGCGCAACAACGCAGCAGCCGTTTGCGGGTGTTGCACTGGAAGCTGCGGCCTTTGGAGATGAACTGCGCATCGGAGTGGGCGGGATTGTGCCTGTTACCATCACAAATGCGATCGTGGCGGGCAGCGTGGCAACCTGGGATGGCAGTTCCCTTGTACTTCACTCTGGGGGAGGAAATGCTGCATTGGGAGTGGTGATTAATAGCTATGCAGGTGGTGGAATCACAATGATCGACGTACAAATCATGCCTGGAATGTTCAGTTTATAAGAAGCAATTGCCATACTGCGGAAGGTGTATGGCGTTTTTCAATTCTTTTGTGATAATCGAAAATTGAAGAAAAAAAACGGCGACTAACTGAACTATTCTTCACAATCACATACCGGTTTACGCCTTGTACTTGACTCACCCACCCCCATCCTTAACATGACACGATCCAAACCCAAGGGGGTTACTCCATGAAGAAGCTAATCATGCTTGCAAGTGCATCTCTCCTCGTGAGTGCAAGTGCGTTTGCGCAAGTCACGATGATCGACGATTTCAGCGGTGGTCTCACTGTTGACAATCATCCGAACCCTGGCGTCTTCGGTACATGGTACGATATTCAGGGCAACACGTTCGGAACACCTTCTCTCAGTAGCGGTGCCATGCGCGTCGACGACGGAGGCTTTGCAAACGGCGTATACGCGATCTACAACGCGGTGGTTCCCAGCACCAACAATTTCTCCCTCGCCGCTGACTTTGTGATCACTGAAGATGCCGGGAGTTCAGACGCCATCCAGCAACTTGAATTGGGCTGTGTTGTTAACGGGACACATCGTGCCGGTGCCGGAGGAAGCGTTGGAACTGACACGCTCGCGGCCATCACAACCAATGTGGGATCCTTCACGGGTTTGACAGCAGGCGACGAGTCAGGCTCGTCGCAGATGGTGGAGACGCCGATCTTTGCCGCGACTGCCGGCGACGATATTCTCGTGGCCGTCGGTACGGACGTGCAGACCACCACCCACGATACGGGTTCCGTGATCTGGGGCGCCAATAACTTCTACACGGTGGATAACATTCATCTTCGACTGAACGGTCTTCCCGTCGAGTTGGACACGTTCTCCGTCGAATAAGCACGTCGAAAGTTCTGATTCAGTCTGTTCGAAGCGCCGGTGTGATGCCGGCGCTTCTTCTTTTGGATCAGTCGCGCTGGAGGGAATAGAGAAGTTCCTCTGCCTGTGTGCGAAAACGTTCGTTTCCAAGTCTGCGGCGTGCTCGCGTTTCGAGAACATCCTCGGACCTGAAGGATTTTCTCCGCTCGAGAACTTTCACCACCTCATAACGG
The DNA here is from genome assembly GCA_028284075.1 of Candidatus Sumerlaeia bacterium. Taxonomy (GTDB): domain Bacteria; phylum Sumerlaeota; class Sumerlaeia; order SLMS01; family JAHLLQ01; genus JAJFLJ01. Next base: position 2,004 of record JANQSL010000008.1, read on the forward strand.
GATTGAGTCAGGACAGGGCCGGCGATTCCACCTTCTCTGACACTGAGAAGAAGATACTCCAGGCGGTCATAGAGCTGATGGCGGTTCGTGAAGCCTTTCTCGTGGACGTACTCGAATCCGTGTTCCAAAGCGAGATCCTCGGGATTTCCACCGTCAGTCCAGCGTTGCCGGATTTCCTCTCCGGCAAGACGAGCCGCTCGATGATTGTTTTCTTGAATCGGGATCAGAATGCGCTCGAGTCGAAAATCAACAGAGTGTGAATAATCGTCACGGTTTTCTTCAAGCTCGTTGCGGAGTTCATCGTCCGAAACGCTGTCGATCAGGTTCTGCCGCCACGCGAACCCCTTTACGCGATTATCCACCCATGTGAGAGGAGGAGCCTGCGTCACAACTCCGGTTACACCTTGCTCAATCAGTTCGGCCTGCAGCCAGAGATCCTCCACCAGGGGCTGAATGTGGATCTCCCATTTGATGTCGCCTGGAGATTTGGTGGTGAAATAGCCCTCGGGAAAACCGGCATTCGCGAGAACATCCTCGACCGTCAACACGATATCCCGCGCAAAGACAACGGGTTCGTTCAGATTTGATTTGGGGTCTTCCTGAAGCGGTGTGACTTCCGTTTGCAACCCGTTATCCTTCGCCCATGTCCGTGTTGCCTCGGCAATGTGTCCCTTCAGAGCGCTGTGGAACAGATGTTCTTCGGCCCGCTCTCGGGTTATCAAGGGCCTCGCCTCAGCAGCGGGGTTTTTGTGTGCGATTTGGATGAGGTTGATGCCCGTGGGAGATTCAAAGATGTCGCTCCATTCGCCTGCATCAAGATTCTCAAGGTACTCCTTCAGAACTCCCTTTGTTTTTTCGACCGGGATGTTCGGGATGCGGCCTCTCCACTCCGCCGTATCGTTGTAGCGTGCCGCTACAACGAGAAAGGACGTGCCGTTTTCGACTTCGGCCTTTGCCTCAAGAAGAATGAGTCGCTCGGCTTCGATTTTCTCTTCCGTTATGCCTGGAGGAATTCGCCGATGAAGATGATTGAAGGTCACCAGTTCGGGCTGAGGGTCGGTCAGACCGCCTTCTTCAATGACTCGAAGAAGAGCATTCTCGTCCGGTTGAAACTCCGGTTCAAAAACCAGACGAGTGTACAGTTCGCGGCGGACGCGCACTGTCTCGCGAAAATGATGGGCAGCCAGAGAGCCTTCAATATCCAATCCTTCCGCGTCCGCTTCGGCGGCGAGGAGTGCATCGAGGGCGATTGTTCTATCCACGACGTTGTCGGACGCGTTTTCCATTCTCTCACCCAGGCAGTTTGGTCCCGGAAAGAGAAGCCGATAGAGCCCGGCATCCGTTGGCTGGGAGTTACCGGAAGTTGCTTCACCAGCGGCATGTCCGTTTATCGGGCATGCGATAACGAATGATAGAAAGAAAACAAGAATGACGCGCACTTGAATGACTCCGGCCATCAGGATCGTGGTATTCTTCCTGGCAGACGGGAGCGGTCAAGGTGCGAGGGGCTACCGGTTTGAATCGGCGGTGGGAGAATCCGCGGTCTCGGAGTCAGTCTTCTTCAATTCTCCGAGGAGGGATTCAAGACGAACGCGAGTGTCCGCCTCGAGTTCGGTGCCTTCGTCGAGGAGGCGCTGCAAAGTGGCTTCAACGTCTTTGACTGTATCCTGAGCCTCGGGGTTTTCCACCAGATCTTCAACGGCCTCCTGCCCTTTCTCCAGTTTGAGGGTGGCGGTTGTTTCGAGCTGCTTTGCCTGAACGAGCAGCTTGTCGAGGGCCGCCTTGATGTCCCCGGTGACTTCCTGGGCTTTCGGGTTTTCTTTCGCGGACTGGAGAAGTTCAGCGCCCCGGGCGAGCTGTTCCGCCATCTTGATCCGGTACTCTCCGGCTTTTTCCGAAGCGGACCCTTCGAAGTTATCGAGCCAGGCTTTTGTGCGGTCCGCGAGTTCCTTTCCGCCACCCTCCACGGCCCAGGATTCGAGCCGGTCGAAGTGCTCGCGCCCGGATTCGAGCATGCGTGTGGCGGCAACAGAGAGTTCGCCTCCGCCCGTCCAGAGCTTTTCCTCGGTCCAGCTCTCAAGACCATTGGTGCGAGTACCGGATTGAATGCGGGTGGCGTTTGCGACACCAGGGCGGTTCAACACTTCGAGGTAGGCGTTGCCGAGCACGACGGAGTCTTTCTTGATGCGGCCGGCGGAATTGGGAGGGGCGAAAATGCGGGTTCGATGTTCGGCATAAATGCGTACACCGACTTCAACGCCACTGTCGTTCAGTTGAACGCCGGTGACTTCGCCAATCTGAACGCCGTTCATTTTCACCGGTGCGCCGACCGGCAGGTCCTTCGCATCCTGGAAGGTATAGGTGTATTCAAGACCGCCTTTCTTGTCCACCAGGACGACAAAAACCAGCAGCGCGGCGCAGCCGATCATAATTCCGGCGAAGAGAAGGTTGGTGCGGGAGATTCGGACGCTCATGGAAGGACCTCTTCGCGTCTTACGCAGGGTGGTCGAGGGTTATTCAGGAAGATCGCCCTGAAGACTGAACCACACCTGGCTCTCGGGGCCCGGCCGGCATGGCGGCAGCTATCCTCCTGTGGCCTGCATGGGGCGACCGGCGGGCTCTTCCAGGGCGGTTCGCGCATCGTAGCGTTCCGCACGGGAGAGGAACTGCCATCGCATGTGGCGGGCAACAACGTCGCGGTCGCGGGATTTGATGGCGGGCTGAAGATCGATTTCCTCCGGCATGAGAAGGCAGGGCTTTAGTGCTCCGTCACTTGTAAGGCGGAGTTTGTTGCAGTACAGGCATTTCGTGTCGGACATTTGTGAGATGAAGCCGAGACGGGCTGCGGTTCCTGAGACGCGGTACGTTGTGGCGGGGCCATATCCGGTTCGGTTGCCGGCGGCGGGACCGCTGCCTTCCGGTTTCAGGTCGTATCCAAGACTCGCAAGGCGTGTCTTGAGTTCCTCAACCCCGATGAAGTTGGCGTGAAAGTATTGCTTTGCATCGAAGACGGGCATAAGTTCGATGAAGCGTACCTCGATCTTTTTTTCATCGGAGAATCGAACGAAGTGGTCGAGCTCTTCCAGCACAATGGAACGCACGGCGACACAATTGAGCTTCACGCGGCTAAACGTTTCGATGGCGGCATCGATTCCTTCAAGGCATCGTTGGAGAGAACCTCCGCGGGTTATTTCCCGAAAGCGATTTCGGTCGAACGTGTCGACGGAGATGTTGACGCGATCGATGCCTGCATTGCAGAGTTCAGGTCCGAGCCGTTTCAGCAGAATGCCATTGGTGGTCATTGCCACATCGCGGAGACTTCCAAAGCGCCGAATGCCCTGCACCCATTCAGCCAGGCCCGGACGAACCGTCGGCTCACCACCGGTAATGCGGACGGCCTCGGCCCCAAGGTCGTTGACGGAGACATCGACAAGAAAGTCAAGATCGTCCCATGAGAGTTTGTGGGAGTGGGAGGACGCGCAACCCTGGACGGGATTGCAGTAAATGCAGCTCAGGTTGCAGAGGTCGGTGACGCTGATACGGACGTAGCGGAAGCGGCGGCCATAGCGGTCGGTAACCGTGGTGTTCTGTTCGATTTGTTGCGGAGAATCCAGAATTGCCATGGGCGCCGCCGGGGAGGGTCGCTATGCTTGGCCATGCATAACGAAGCACGAAGGGCCACGTCAACCGGGGCCTTACGCCTCGGCCTGACTAATTCCGAAACGCTTGATGATACGGTAAAGAGTTGCGCGGTCGATGCCAAGGGCATCGGCCGCCTCCTGCTTTTTCCAGCCGGAGCGGTCGAGGGCACGCAGGATGTGTTGCTCGGTCATCTTGTCGATAAAATCCGTAAGGGGAAGACCGGCCAGCTCATCGGGAACGTTCACACCCGTCGGAATGCCGCCTGTGCGTGTGCCGTCGGCCCGGGTCAGCCAGAGATCCTCCGCTTCAATAACGCTGCCGCGGGCAAGAATGACGGCGCGTTCGATGGCGTTTTCAAGCTCGCGCACGTTCCCCCGCCATTCCGCGTTCTTGAGCGCCTCGATGGCGCCGTCAGAAAGTTCGCGCCGGGGAAGGCCGTTGCTTGTGCAGGCGGTCTTGACGAAGTGCGCGGAGAGAATGGCGATGTCGTCGCGACGCTCACGCAGTGGCGGGATTTCAATGGGGACGACCTGCAGGCGATAGAAGAGATCTTCTCGAAACACGCCGTCTTTCACCTGGCGCTCGAGGTTCCGGTTCGTTGCGGCAATTACGCGCACATCCACGCGGATGGGTTCATTGCCGCCAACTCGCTCAAAGACCCCCTCCTGCAGCACCCGGAGAAGCTTGGTTTGGAAGGCGTTGTTGGTTTCGCCGATTTCGTCGAGGAAGATTGTACCGCCATCCGCTTCCTCGAACTTGCCGTGATGCTGCCTGGTGGCGCCCGTGAAAGCGCCTTTCTCGTGGCCGAACAGTTCGCTTTCAAGAAGCGTTTCCGTCAATGCGGCGCAGTTGAGGGCGACGAAGGCTTTGTCGCTTCTTTCGCTGCGGGTATGAATGGCCCGCGCGACGAGTTCTTTTCCGACGCCGCTTTCTCCGGTCACAAGAACAGTGGCCCGGGTCGGCCCGACTCGGTCGATGAGATCCAGAACCCCTCGCATGGGCTGACTGTCGCCAATGATGTTGTTGGGTTTGAAACGCGCACCGAGCTCGGCGCGCATGGATTTGTTTTCCGTCAACAGGGCGCGATGATCGAGTGCGCGCTCCAGGATGAGGCGAAGCTCGTCATTGTCGAAGGGCTTCATGATGTAATCGAAAGCGCCCGCCTTCATGGATTCGACGGCGTTCTTGACTGTCGCGTGAGCCGTCATCATGATGACGAGAGTGTTTTCGTGCAGGCGGCGAACTTCCCGCAGGAGCTTGTCGCCATCCATGCCGGGCATCTTGAGATCCGTCAGGACGAGTTCGGGACTGAACTCCTCCATGATGGCGAGAGCCTCTTCACCGCCGGGAGCGGTTTTTGTGTCGTAACCCCAGCGTCCGGTCAGAAGGCTGAGGACTTGGCCGATACGCGGTTCATCGTCGACAATGAGGAGGCGGTGTTTGGGAGACATGTTATAAGCTGCAATCTGGGAGTTGAGCGTGACGGGGTTGCTCCACGCTCTTGTTTTGCCGGCACAGGGTCACTGTCAGCGCTGCTGACAGTGCCGCAACCGCCTTTCACCGCGATTGCGCACAACCCGGCACTCTTTACTGGATATCCGCCGTGTCGGCGGGACTGGCTGCGGCAATTTGAAGGAAGTCCTTGTCGGTGTTGTCGGCTTCGACCCCCGCGGCGGCGGCGGCAGCGGACTTTTCGCGCCAGACCTTCAGAGCCTTCCGGCTCAACCTGCTTGCGACGATTTCAAGACAAACGGTCGTGCCACGTTCAATTTGGGAAGTGATTTGTGCGCCGCCGCCCATGCCCTCCATCAACTGCACGACCACGGGGATGCCAAGTCCTGAACCGTGTGTTTTTGTTGTATAAAACGGCTCGTAAATCTGATCAAGAGTCTCCTCATCCATACCAGGTCCGTCATCGACAACGGTAAGAAGGACCATTCGCCCCCTGGTGTTTTCCACACGCACTTCGATTTTGCCGCCACCTTGCGACCTGAGGGCGTCGCGCGCGTTCCACACAACGTTGAGAACCACCTGATACAGCTGGTCGGGATCGATTTTGACGAGAGGGATTTCATCATCGATCGTAACCTTGAGGAGCACGCTGTCTTTTGCGAGTTCTTCATGCAGTGGATAGGTCCATGCTTCCAGGAGCGGCGCCAGTTCGTGGCGATCGATGTTGGGTGGTTTTGGCCGGGCAAAATTAAGCAGTTCCGTGATGATATGATCGAGACGGGCAACTTCCTGGCGAATGAGTTCGATGGCTTCCCAGGGGGGACTGCCTTTGGGAACATCTTCCGAGGCAATGCCGGCAGCGGACTGAATAATGGACATTGGGTTGCGGATTTCGTGAGCCAGTGTCGCGGACATGCGCCCGATGGAAGCGAGTTTTTCCGCCTGAACAAGTTTGTACTGCGCCTGGCCCAGCTCATCGAGGTATTGCTGCGCCTCTTCAATTTTTCTTTGAAGGACTTCGTTGAGTTCGCGAAGCTGGCGGTTTTGCGCGTCAATTACCCCGGAACCAGCACGGTCGCGCGCCCGAATATAGAGCGCGAGGGCGATGATGGCGGAGATTCCCATGTTCAGGAAGATGCGGTAGTTGACGGCCAGCATATAGCCACCGAAAGGAACACGGACCTGCCAGTCCAGCGGTCCCCAGCCCGTCTCGACCCTGGCAAGGAACTTCTCCAGAACGTGTTCCGCCGTATAGAGCTCGTCAACGTCCACTCGAAGTTCAGCGGCAAGCTCTTCGTAGGAGAGATCTGACAGGTGATCATGACGATAGAAGGGGAAATGGGGCCCCGAACTAATCCGCTCCAGCTCGATAAAGCTGGACTGATCATAGGTCGTGTGAATACTCACCGTGCCGATTGAGAAGAGCGCCGTGAAAAGGAAGAAAAGGAAAATATAGAGGCGCTTGCGAACGGGAACCCGCCGCTCGTCGGGATCAAGGAAGGGCCAGTCCGCGCCGGTGAGGACGTCATCACGCGAGACAGGGAGCCCGGAGCCCGACTGGGGGAGATCAAGCCGGACCGAGTCGGGATCTTTTGGGCGGTTCCCCCGACGCATAATGGACCCAATACTCACGCCCTCCACCTTTCGCTCCATATGCTCCTCCTCCCTCCACCACTGATTTCAGGGGATACTTCGGGCGTGTCCTCGTGGCGAGGGAAAATCCCGGCGATGTTGACGGGCTTCCCCGACCGGCCCCAAGCTCCCCCTGGGCCAAGACCTCTGCTTCACAGGGGGAAACCCATTGCGCGCCAGCCCCTCGGAGGACGATATCTGGACTATGAGTGCCTGCAAGCCCAGATCTTTTCGGGGAGCGCACTTCCCGAGGCCACGGCGAGCCTTCTCGCTGGTGGAAATTCTGGTGGTGATCGTGATTCTGGCGGTCATGTCCACCGTGGCCCTGTACAGCTACGCGGAATACCGTGAGCAGCTGGTTACGGATACCGCCGCGAGCGCCGTGCAAAAGACACTTCTTTTCGCAAAGAATCGTGCCATCAGCTATCGGACGCCCCATCAGGTGGTTTTCGACCTCGATAACAACACGTTCTGGGTGGACGAGCTGGATTCCTCCAGTACCGTGGTGCGCCCAAAGGTGGCCGAGGAGGAAGGCACGGGCGACTTCGTCGAGCTGCATATTGTGAAGATCGGTTCCACCGAGTTTGGGAGCGGCCGGCGCATGGTGAGGTTTGAGCCGGATGGTACGAATCCACTGGTCGTGGTGGAAGTGCGCCGAACGGCAGCAGACGTCCTGGACCTGACCAGCTATGTTTCAGTCAGAATGTTCCCAACCTCAAGCGACGCCCAGGTTGTGGACGGAAGAGGCCTGCTGTGATCAGACAGTACAGCCGAGGCTATACGTTGGTGGAGGTGCTGGTGGCGCTGGTCGTGTTGCTGGCGGGGATCGTTGGCATCATTCAACTGTTTCCCGTGAGCCTCGAGGGCAATCGCGAGGCGGAACTGCGCGGTGCCGCCGCTTCCCTGGCGCAGCTGAAGGCGGACGAGCTTCGGCGCGACAGTGACAACTTTGCCCGAGTAATCGATGATATTCGAGGGCGAACCACCCCCACAGACCCGGTGGTCTGGCATCTGGACGATCGCCTGGCCTACTCATATTCGGGTTTGTCGACGTTTTCTCCAGGCGATGACCCGGCGGATCCCAGCGACGATCCGGGTGTGGCGCGTATCATTGTGAGTTTGAATCCCACGTTCGATCCGTCGGCGAGGGTTTTGTACGAGCTGAGATTTGACCGGTAACGAGGGTGACGGGAACGCCTCCCAGAGGGGCGGCCGGATCACGCAAAACTTCATGGTGTCAGCACCTTCAGCGCGTTCCATACTCTCCAGTGCCCCCAGGGCGCGGGAGTTTGCCATGAGTATGGTTCGGCCGGTTCGTGGAGTGCGCCGCCGGGCAGTGACTTTGACGGAACTGCTCGTGGCGATCACGATTTCACTCGTTTTCATGACGAGCGTGGTGGCCGCCTACATCCAGATCTCGCGAGCTGCTGATATCTCCGAATCCCGGGTTCAGGCCCACACAAGGGCACGAAACGCAATCGACCGGATTTTACGCGAAGTCCGCCTGGTGCAAAACGATCCGTCCCTGGGCAACAATCAGGTATTCGAGCTGACGACGAATCCTCTGACTCGCGGTGACGGCATCGACAATGACCGGGACGGCCTCGTGGATGAGGAGATTGTCGATGGTTTTGATAATGACGGCGATTGGACCATCAGTTCGGACAATCATGCTTCGCTTCTCTTTACCGGAGACCGCGGCGATTATGTGGGGGTGGCGGACCTGGGGGATTTCAACGTCGACGAGGACACAGTTTTCTCGCGAGACACCCTGCGGTTCCGCATTCCGGCGGATGCCGGAATGGGATCGCCAGCCCTTGAGATCCGGTATTTCGTCGGCGCTTTTGACGGATTTAACGATGTCCTGCTGCGAGAAGAGATATCGGCTCCCGGAACAGCTTCAGAGCTGACCACGCTGGAACCCGTCATTTTCGACATCATGAGCTTTGACGTGCTTGCCTGGAATCCGAACGACAACGTGACGTCTCCAGCCACACCGCAGGCTCCGTACTGGAGCGAGGAATTCGACGCCGAGGATATTCGCAACGCGGCTCCGCCCACCCAGCCCATCGGCGCACCCCTGGGAACGCCGCCCTTTCAGTTTCCAGCGGCGGTCTACGTGCGGGTGACGGTCAATGCGGAGAGCCGGATGCTGGCGGATATTCCCGCCTGGCCTCTCGGCAGTGAACCAATCCAGACGGTGACCCTGGAGTCGCTGGCAACTTTGGATGCCGTGATTTCCGATCCGCGCTACGAGATGTTTGTACGGGAGCAAGTCAAGCCATGATGCTTGACGAATTGATATGAATCGAACCGCTTCCCAATTCCGTTTTTCAAGCCACCGCAACCACCGTGGCTCGACGATTCTGCTGGTTATCAGTATCCTGTCACTGCTGGTTCTGTTGGCGGTGGGGCTGGCCTTTACGAGCCGTATCGAGCAATCCACCGCATCGAACTTTGGTGATGGTGTGCAGAACCGCATGGCAGCCCAAACGGGTGTACAGGCGGTGTCTTCTCAGTTGCTTTATTCGCTTCCGGCCGGAGCGACGGGCCTCCTGGACCTGTCACTGGAGCCGCAATTCCTCAGTTTGCGGGAAGGAACGAGCCTTAACAGCGAGGAGAAGGACGGAGCGGCGAGCCACTTCCGGTCAAATGCGGCGAGTGGTGCTGTGAATCTGGCCCCGGGGGAAAGCACGGACACGGCGGATGTTGTGCTCTTCGACGCCTCGGCACGGATAAACATCAATGCGGCGTCTGAAGAATTGCTGGCGGGATTCTTCAACCTGGCGGGCAGCGAACTGGGGGTGGGATTGAACGGTGATGCCGTTGCCCGTTCCATTGCGGAGATCCGTCTTGGTCGTGACGGTGCACCCGGCCGGCGAGGTTTTGACGACGATTTCGACTCGACGGATGCCGTGGAGGCGGAGAGCCGATCAGATTACGAAAGCTGGGACGAGCGGGCGGCAGCGATGAATATCGAGTCGGATGAGGTCCGCGGCGAGGAGTCCCGGCAGCTTCTGACCCTTGTGGATGAAGCGGACGAGTATATCGCGGACGTGCGGCTGCCGGCCTATGGCGACGATTATCGTTTCGCCAGTGTCAGCGATTTGTTGAATTTCGAGTCCATTCGCTCGGCGGGACTGGACCGTGAGGCGCTGGAGGTGCTGGAGCCCTATCTGACGATCTTCAGCACGAGTGTGGAACAGCGTCTTGTGGACGATGAGGTGCTGCCCTTTCTGGATGCAAACCGCGCCGGGCCGGAAGAACTGTTCGATGCCCTGAAAGAGGTCTACGGTGACGGAAAAGACGACGATCTGCTGCGGCAGTTTGCGGTGAATATCGTTGATGCGAGAGATGGGGACAGTGTGCCGACCCGGTTTCCCGGAACGAATTTGATCGGAGTGGAGCGCACACCCTACATTATCGAGGTTTATCCGGACTCCATTACGCCGGATGAGGGGGGTGACGACGGGCAGTTCGTGGAGCTTCACAATCCATGGACGGAGGATTTCAGCGTGGATGGCTGGCGGCTCACGGGGGCTGGTGTGAGCGTGGAGCTTCGTGGTCGAATCGCGCCGCAGGGGTTTCTGATTCTCACGGACGACGCGGACAATTCCCGAGATCCGGCGGCGGAGGAGGATTTGCCGGGGACGGGGAGCCTGTACGATGTGTTCGGTGTTCTCGACGACGGTTACAAGCGCCGGGTGATGGAAGTTCCCTCTCTCAGCTTGCCGGATCATGGACCGGTTACACTGGAGCTGCTGGACGATGAGGGAAATCTGGTGGATGTGTTTGCGTTTACCGCGCGTTCGGACGAGCTGGATGACCTGTATTCATGGCAGCGGAACAACCCCCTGGTACGACGGGCTCACAAGGCGCGGGCGACCCCGCATGGCCTTGCACCACGGGCGTTTGAGCCGGACGGCGAGTCTCTGGAGCGGGTTCGGAATTATCCGCCCAATGCTCCTTTCACCCGGACGGTACAGCTCATGGATGTATTCGCCGGCTATGCTGGGGAGAATGAAAGCGGCACGGTGGTCAACTGGGGTTTCCCGGTGGCTGGCACACCGGACAGCCCGGACAGCCGGACGGCGGATCTTGCCGGAAACGATGCGGTGATTGATGGACGAATTCTGGATGCCCTGACGGTGGAGTGGAGAGCTCGGAATACAGTGCCGGAAACCGCCGGAGACGAGGCGGAGACTGCAGTCAAGTTGATCGAGGCCCGAGGGGTTCCCGCGGAAATGAACTCAGAGGTGTTGCGGCTGGATGGCGGGAGGTTTGCCGTTTGGCAGGCGAACAACTGGTTTGAACCCGTGGCGGGCACCCGTCACGGACGGATCAATCTGAACACAGCGCCGGCGGTGATTCTGGCGGCATTGCCGGAGGTGACTCCCGAGGCGGCGCGGCGGGTTTCGGAGCGGCGCGCCGAGGAGCTGGCGGAGGTGGCTTCGGGAGGCGCGGGAGATGGGCTTCTCTACCGTCGCCCGAGCGACGTTCTGATTGACGACGAATTGCTTGGGGAGCCGAAATCCCGATCCGAAAGACTTGATCGGTTTGGAGCTCTCTGGGAGCATGCATCCTTGAATTCACGGGCCTTTGTCCTTGTGGGCCGGTCTCGGGTGGCATCAGGCTCAGGGGGTGGCGGTCAGACTGGCGATCTTGTGTCCGTGTTGACAGGGTTGGACAGGGGTGTGCCGGAGTACGTTTCCTGGGGTTTCCGGTACGATTAATTCACCCCGAGGATGTTGACGGTGCCTGTGAAGGGAACCAGACTTGGGGAGGCTTGCGATGACGCCCAGAGGAGTTCTTTCAAGAGTGCTTAAACCCGCCACATATTCGCGCCGCACCGTGACTGGTTCCGCTCGCAGAGGCTTCACGCTGGTGGAGATGCTGATCGTGGGAGCGCTGATTGCGCTTTTTTCGGGCATCGCCATTATTGGCATTCAGGCGCAGTTCGAAGCGAACCAGCGGAAGGCCGTAATCGGCGAAACGCGCCAGGTTGCCCAGGCATTGGATTTCGCGTATAACGACATTGGTTTTTTCCCGAAGATCGCGCATCTGCAGAGCAGTCTGACGACGCTGCAGCTTGGCAGCGAGATCGAATACGGCGACGAGGACACGGTGTTCAGTTTTCTCGATGCACTGGGAATCAACACGCTGCCGGGCGCACCTCTGACTCAGCAGTCGGAGGCCAAGTGGAACGGGCCATACTTCGCGGCGTCCCAGTCCCGCACCCGGGTGTCGCAGGGTAAGGGCGGCAGTGTGAAGATGCTGACGACAGTGGCGGACAATGTGGGTTTTGACTGGCCGGTGGATGTGTGGAACAATCCGTACATGCTCTACGTTTTGAATGTGGACCGGACGAACGCGGCAAGTCCGACGCTGTTTTTCGCAAACCAGTCGCAGGATGCCGGAGGTAACATCAACCCGCTGACGCGTCCCGGCGTGGAAGGCAATTTCGTGACGGCAGTGGTGAGCTATGGCCGCAACCAGGTCCCCGGTGGGGGTTCGCGATTTGTTCCCGGTGGCGACCCGGTTGTTCCCAACGACGGCTCGTCCTGGGGTTTGCGGATGTACTTTGGAGATCCGAACAACAAGCAGAACCCGAAGACGCTCAAGCGCGGTAATGATCTTTTGAATGGCAACGCGAACGGGCGCGCCATTGCGAACGCATGGACGCGGCGGTTCGCGCAGAATGCAGGCTCGTTTGGCCAACTCGCTGATTCGGGAGATCCGGATCCGGTGGATGTGGGTGACGGAATTCTGAGCGTGAAGCTGGGCATTACGGACCCGGGCTCGGACGATGTGGTATTTGATTTCTAAGGGACCCGACTTTTCGGAAGGCGGACGATCCGTGATTACGACGATTCGACAGAATATCAGACTGAAACCGCGGCGGGGCCGGCGAGGCTTTACAGCTGTGGAAATCGCGATGGTTGCGACGGTGATCGCCATTCTGGCGCTGCTGGTGCTGCCGCTGTACCGCAAGCGCGTGCAGGAAGCGCGTATCACATCGGCTCAGGACGAGGTGGCATCGATCGCCAAGGCGCAGTTGCTTGCGGAGGCGGATCTGGGATTTCCCGTTCGTCTGCAGGATCTCGATAATTCTGAAGAGATCGGTGGAGTGCCGCTCGACGGAAGCAACGTCGATGTTTATCCGCCAATCGCTGCATGGAACGGAACTCTGGAAGCTGTTGTGCCAGTTGCTCGCAGCACTGTTGTCAGCAACTGGCGCGGACCTTATGCGTCACTGAACAATTTTGCCTTTGTGGACGACCTGGCGGATTACTGGTACAGTGTCAGTGATGGCAATGGCTTCATCTACGTTGTGGATAATACGCCGTCCGGTCCCGCCTATCCGAACGGGAACATTGTCGATAATACCGCTGAAGATCGCTATCCTCTGGACCCGTGGGGAACTCCGTACGCCTTCTTCGGGCCGAGCCGTTTTCCCCTCGATAATCCCGACAGCAACGAGTCGACCTTCAATTTCAGTATCGTGGTTTCGTTCGGACCGGATGGTTCCGTGGGAACCGGCAATCCCACCATTCAGATTAATCCCAACCTGTACCGACGCTACAATCCGGCTGACATCAGTGCGGGCGGCTTGATCGGAGATGATCAGAGTCCGGACACGAATGACATCATTTACCGGTTCTGATGTGATCAATCGCCGCCCAACGGGAAAGGTATCGCATACAATGTTCTTGAGGAAAATGACACAACGATCAGCGACCGGTTTTTCGATTCTCGAGCTGCTCATTGCGCTGATTATCATCGGAATCCTGGCTCTGATTCTGATCCCTCTGGTTTCGAATCGCGCGAAGCAGGCACGTATTCGCGCCGCGGAGTCAGACCTGGAGCGCATCGCCACGGCGCAGGACATGGCAGCGGTGGATACGGGTTATTTCGTTCGCCTGTTCATGCTGAACGATCGGCCGGGTTTCGATCAGGACGGCGAATTTCAGCGTCCGACCGGCAGCGCGACTGTCAGCGGCGATCAATACGATGCGACGGGCCAGTACCAGATAGCCGGTTATTTCCAGAACCTGGACGAGTTGTTTCTTGAGATCGTTTATCCCCGGGTTGGCGTCCCAGCGCCGAACGGTAATGATCTTCGTCAGCGCCTGACGGACAATGAGACGCGGTTCAACTGGAACGGGCCTTACGTTAACTGGTCGGAAGACGAGAATTTTTACAACGATCCCGTCTTCAATGATGGAGCCGCCAGACCGGATGGTATTCCGGACGATCCGTGGGGTAACAACTACCTCCTGTTTGTCCCGGACGGGCAGACGGTGCGGGGCGTCAGTGTGCAGGGAGGTCTTCTTCTGGAGCCGGACGGCACAGTTGTACAGAGTGCGGACTTTCCACTGGGATCGGCTTCGCCTCTGGTAACGGGAATCGACTGCAATGTGTTTGATCGTGTTACGTTGTTGAGCCTTGGCCCGAACGGGCTCCCAGGCGACGGGACCGGCAATGCGACTCCCGAAGCACAGATTGGCGCGGACGACGATATCGTGCGGCAATTCGGTCCGTAAGGACGGGCGGTGGAAATATCAGCCCGCCGGACGGTGTTCCCGCGCCCGGCGCGTTGACAGTGGTGAAAACGGGAAGCATACTGTTTGAAGAGATCCCAAAGTGCTCGGGCCGGAAGGCCCGCCGGAGGAAAGACCATGATGAAGGCGATCACAAAGAAGCGGCGGCACCGGGCTCTGACCCTGGTGGAGTTGCTGGTGGTGCTGGCGATCCTGTCGCTGCTGGCGACGCTTGCCGTGCCGGTGTACGTGAACAAAACGGAGCAGGCGCGCCGGACGACGGCTCGATTCGAGGTTCGTTCCATCGCCGAGGCTCAGGACCAGGTGGCTCTGACACACGGTTTCTACGTCCCGATCCATGTGCTGGACAATGTGGCGGGTACGGTGACGACGACTCAGATTCGCGACGACTTTGGCAACGATGTGCGTCAGTCGGACAAGTTTTTCATCAACCCGTTTGTGGACCTGATCGCGCAAGCCGGCAATCAGGTGTCGATGCAGGATGCTCTCAACGACGTGGATGCCAGCACGGCAGCCATGCTGGATAACTGGGCGGGGCCGTTTCTGAATCCCACACGTGTGGCCATCGATCCGGATCAGGGCACGAGGGATCAGAATGAAGTTTCCGCGGATG
>JANQSL010000010.1 GCA_028284075.1 Candidatus Sumerlaeia bacterium
GGCTCCACCTCCCCCACCTCGACAGGAAAACGCACCTCCTCCGGTCTACGGATCTCCACCGCCTTCATACGCCCCCCCCGCTGCTCCGCCTCAGCAGGCATGGCAGCAGCACCCTGGTGGTCCTCCCCCCTGGCAGGCGCAGCCGCCCCGGCGGATGCGTCGCAATCCGATCGGACTCATCATCGGCCTGGCAGTTCTCGGATTTGTGGCGGTAACGGCACTCATCGGATTCATCGGCGCGGGAGCCGCCGGCTCAGGACTTGGTATCTCGCTGCCATTCGGCGACCGTATCGCCCTGCTGGAAGTGGAGGGCGTAATCGGTGAAGGAGCGGCATACCCTGCTGACACGAAGCGCTTGAAAAACCTGGTCCGCAAATGGGCCTCGGATGACTCTGTGAAAGGTATGGTTATCCGCGTCAACAGTCCCGGCGGGGCCGTCAGTGCAACAAACGATCTCTACGAAGCGATTGAGGGCTTTCGTGCCGAAAACAAACCCGTCTATGCCAGCATGGGAGACGTGGCGGCCAGTGGTGGTTACTATCTTTCGATGGCGGCGGACCGCGTTTATGCAAACCATGGCACGATCACCGGTAGCGTGGGTGTCATCCTGAGTTTCTGGGGCTACCAGGAACTGGTCGGCAAAATCGGTCTCGAACCACGCACTATCAAGAGCGGAGAATTCAAGGATATCGGAAATGGGGCGCGCGATCTCACTGAAGAGGAAAAGGCACTGCTGAACGGTATGGTTGTCGATGTTTACGAGGATTTCTTCGGTATTGTCTACAAGGGCCGTTCGGAAGCCGTTCGGGAAATCCTTGCGGAGTCAGGCGACTCGACCCGCAACATGGAAGACGTCGACAGGGAAGAAGTGGAAGGCCATATTCGACAATACGCCGACGGCCGCATTTTCAGCGGAAACCAGGCTCTTGAATACGGATTCGTTGACGAGATTGGAACATTGGATGACGCAGTGGAGGCTATGCGTGTCGATCTTGGCCTCCCTGAGGGTACCAGCGTTCTTCATACTCCTGATCCGCAGCCCTCCCTCTTTGGCATGATGAAGCAAAAGGTACAGGCTCTTGATCAGGTTCAGCCCGGCATGGCAAAGCTCGAATACCGGTTTCAAATGTAGTAAACCCACAGGCTCAGGCAGTCTTCGACCGACAAACGAAACAAACAGCGCCCGGCTGATCAGCCGGGCGCTGTTTGTTATTGTGGGATAAGAAAAAAAGCCGGACGCCCGTCACCTGACCTACTCCACTGACCATGTGCTGGCACGCACGAGTTCACCATCAAAAAACTCCAGCACCCGATCCATGAGATCACGCCGAACCCCCACGTCCCGGATCGTCTCGAAGGGAAATCCCATCATGACGATCTTTGAGCCTGAACCTCCGTCCTCATAAGCGAGAGCGGCTCCACCACCAGTGCTGTAGCGCGCAATTCGTACCGATCCGTTGATTGGAGAAATAACGTCGGGAAAATTCGCGTCATACATGGTTGTCGTTGGGGCGAAATTCAGTGTGACTCCCTCAAAGATGGTTCCAGTGTCGCCATCCACGGAATAGGAATTCGAGTCATCGGACACATAATTACCCCGAAGCGTATCCTCATAGAACGAAGCATCACCACCAAGAGCAACGAGGTCCCAGCCAATCTCAGCGCCGGAAATAAACAATCGCCCTCCGTTTGCCAGGAATGCGGTCAACGCCGCCCGTTCCATTGCATCCAGCGTTTCATCGTTGCTGGACTCCTCACCACAAATCCAGAAAACCGTATCATAGTCAGTCAACGAAACGCTCCCGGATGTAACAGCCTCGTTCGAACAGGAGTCGAACCATGCCGGTCGTGCCGCAATCGCCTGCGCGTGCTCAACGACATAGTCACCAGCGTTGATCTGGCGGGGAATGACACGATTATAAGATCCTCCGCCTCCTGTGGGTCCGCCAATTCCGCTGGAGGAAAACTCCGTCGGGGACAACGCCCGGTCAATGCGATCGAAGCCGTTTACAATCAACCGGCTCGATGTGCTTGAAGGGGAGCGCCGCGTTACCACAGGTTCCGGCGGAAGCGACTCCCCACCGACATTCGACGCAACCACCCGAAAGTAGGTTGTTGTATTGGCGGAAACATCGGAGAATGTATGCGATGTCGTGTTACCTCCGCTAACCACCGTTGGGTTTCCAAAGCCGTATCCGTTCACTGACCGGTAGACTACATAACCAGTGGCTTCATCACCAACAATTGTATCAAAAGGCGGCTTTTGCCATTTTACCGTCACAGTCCCGTCGGCGGCGGCTCGAGCTTCGAGGTGTGTTGGCGGTGCCGGCGGAAAGACCAGGGGACCATTGCCAAATTGATTGAAGTAACGAATCGTTGCCTGCACGGATGCACGTGCGACCGCTTTGCGAACCTTCAGGTCACGCATCAACTCCGCCTCGTCAGCGTTGCCATGCGCAGCCACCTCGATAATTGTGGCGTCCATCTCCGGGTCCGAATTGTTCAGGTCGTTGGGGTCCATCCGATCACCCCGAATCTCACCGAATTCAATGTCATTTCTGTCCAATACGAGACTCAATCCCATATCAACGCGGTCCGGCCAGGGATTCTCGAAAGGGGGTGAACCGATGGCGACGAGGTCAGTGTTCAATTCGCTGGCAATGATTGTCGCCCACTCGAGCTGGTTCGGGGTCGTCGAATCCGGGATGTTGTTTCCATTGAAAAGCCCCAACGATCCGGGATCGAACGCGTTGGAGTGGAAGCCCAGATAAACCCGATCCGTCAGGTTGCCGTCCTGTTCGCGATTCATCCATCCGGTCATGTAGATCGGAGCACTGACATTGTTCTCCTGGTCATTCAACCCTGACCGTGCATGGATCTCCGAAGGTGCCCCCTGCCCCACGCCTCCCTCGATCCAATAGAGCGAGGCCTCATCAAGCCGCGGCTTGCCGGAAACACCGGCTGCACGGCCAATGTCTCCCATGCCATTGCCGAAACGAATGGCGTCTGCAATGACCACCGAACCGGATGTGTCAGACGATTGATTGCTGATTTCCACACAGCCGGCCGTACCGGCATCAAAATAATAGGTCCCGAGATAGATCCAGCCCTTGCCGACACGCCGATGATTGACACGCACTTCCGTGGCCCCGCCGGTGTGGACAATCCGGTAGAGCTGGTCTTCCACACGATCGGTTCCGTCACGCGTCCATGCGTACACGGGATAAGATCCCGCCTCCGGAAGATTTGGCGTGTAACGAGCCACTGCCGTTTGCGTCGTGGATGTTTGAGCAAACCGATAGTGCGCCGTATCGGCTGCACCACCAAAGTACTGCGGATTAACACTCGAACCCCATGATGCGCCGGGAACGAACTGAACTCCGGAGTCGTCGTTGTCGAGAACGACTTCGTTTGTCTGGTAACCGATGGGCCGAAACGGAACCACAGTCGCACCGGCGTTGAAGCAATATTCTGCAAACCAGAACAGTTGATCGCCATTGCCGAGATCTTCAATCATGCCGTTGTTGATACCGCGTTGCGTGAACCAGACTCCGTTACCTGGATTATTCGCAGTCCAGCCATGCCCTCCGCTGGTGTAAACAACTCGTCCGGTAAGAGCGCCAACGGGCTGAGTCGCCGGGTTGAAGAACGTCTCCGCCTTTGCAATCCCCTTCGACAAGGGAGGAAGATCGATCTCGAACACTGCAGGGACGTCGTTGATCAGAGGATCTCCGGGAGGCTCCACGTTGAACCCTTCAGTCTGATCCGCCGCCCCCACGGCCGGGATTAAAACCAGAGTCGCTGCCGCCACAAAGAAAAGAGTTTGGATCATTGGTTCCCTTCCATCCCCGGGGTCTGAGCATGACTACGACCCGTTCATGTCCCTGTGGTCAAAGGAAAGCCTCGCTCCGGTCCGCCCGGCTACTTTCGTTCCGTTCCCTGCCCGTCGTCAGGAAGCTCCAGCATTTGTGTCTCACCATGGTAAGTCGTCAGCTCCGGATCCATGACGTCACGCAGGCGCTGCACAACGTTCGCGATGCGCTTGCATTCCTGCTGCATTGTATCGAGGCACTCCGTCATGAATTCATCCTGCGTACTGACGCTGCGCGCTTCCAGTTCCTCCCGCAGCATCTCCAGATTTCCCATCACTGCAAACAGTGGATTGTTGATCTCGTGAGCCACGGTTGTAATGGTGGCGTGCAGCTGATCGCGACGCTGAAGTTCAATGCGTTCCTTCTCCGCCCTGAGAATCCGCAGGCCCGCAACGATTCGCGCACGAAACACCGAGGGGTTGATGGGCCATACCAGAAAATCGTCCGCACCAAGCTCGAATGCCCGGGCGTGAGCTGCAATGTCTTCCGGTGTCGCAACCAACAGGGTACGCAGCCGGAGTGCCGGAACCTCGCGCCGCAGGATGGTAAACATTGT
>JANQSL010000025.1 GCA_028284075.1 Candidatus Sumerlaeia bacterium
TTCCTGATGGCGTCGCCCTTCATGAACATCATTCGACCCGCGGACTTCTACGGTGCGGGTTCGCCGGCAAAGAACGTCGACGCCGGGGCTTCACATCTCGTTTACGGACCGTTCACTGCATTCGGGGTCGGTCCAGACGGCCTTGAAATTACCGCTTCCGCCGGTCAGATCGTGGAGATCTCGGGATATCAGTATCCCGATGCCAATCCGGTTTCGGAGTATCAACGTTCGGGCTGGTCGGTAACCGCGGCCGGTGACGTGAACGGCGACGGTCTCGACGACTTCGCCATCGCCGCTCCCCTCAGAGACAATGGTGCGATTGATCGGGCGGGAGAGGTTCATCTGATTTATGGAATAAACGGTGGCCTTGTCGATGGCGCACCGGTTCCAGCAGGCTACTTCGAGCTTCCTCCCTCGGCCTCTGAGGGAGTGGTGATTCGCGGGACGAACACGCTGGACAGAGCGGGACTGAGCATTTCCAGCGCGGGTGACATCGACAGGGATGGTTACTCGGATCTTCTTCTGTCGGTGACGGGAGCCGAACCCAATGGAGTACAGTACGCGGGTGCTTCATATCTTCTGTATGGTTCCTGGCTGCGGACCGTTTCCACCGTCGATCTCTCGGACCTCCCCGACCCTGCCAAGGGTGTCATCATTGCCGGCACGGACACAACCAGCGGGTCGGAACCGGTCGTTGCGGGCGCGGGTGATGTCGACGGGGACGGCTATGACGACTTCCTGATGAGCTGGCCCTGGTCCAATGACAATGGCAGCGTGTCCGGTGAGGTTTATATTGTTTACGGAAGCGGTACGGCGTCGGGCAGCGTCGCGCGCTCGACGATGATGGCTGCCGGCGATTCCGCACCGAAGGCCGTGGGTATGATCCCCGACGGCAGTGAATCCATTCCCGTGACCCGTACATGGGTCGACTACTCCTCTGGTGGAACGGGTGTTGGTTCCACCAACGCCAGCCTCGAGACCGTTACGATGTACGACGGCAACCCGGGACCGCTGGACGGCACACCCTGCTTTGGGGGTATCACGGCGGCCGATGTTCACTGGAGAGCTGTCACGGACCGCGACGCCTTCAGCACGCGAACACTCACATTCCTCTACAAAGAGAGTGAGCTCAACGGGTTGCTCGAGTCCGAACTGGCGCTGTTTGAATCGTCCGACAGTACTTCGTGGCAGTTGATCAACACCACTGTCGATGCCACTCGCAACCGCATCAGCGGTGTTTCGACTCTGGCGGACGGATGGTATGCCATCGGTCAGGTTTACGACTCGGGCAATGTCACCTTCACCGCCGATACGTTCTATGTCTACGAGGGTGAGGGCGAGGCCGTGCTTACCGTTCGCCGTTTCGGCAGTGAGGACTGCGCCGCCGTTGTGACGTACTCCACAAGCGACGGAACCGCGCAACAGCCCGACGACTACACCGCAAGCTCGGGAACCATCGTTCTGGCAACCGATCAGAACTGCGGTCTTCTTTCCGTGGAACCTCCGTGGCCAACAACGACCGACCCCGAACAAGGTACGGTCTATGAAGTGACGGCTGCAACTCATGGAGCGATGACATGGGGTTCAGGCACTGGCTTGAACATTACTGACCGTGGCAGTTTCACGGTTACAATCAAGTCCGAGGGAATCAATGCCGACAACAGTTTCGGGGTTCATTTTCTGACGGATCTGGGTCAGCGCAGGGCGCTCAATTATAATGCAGGAACAACCACCGGCAACATTGGTATCGATGGACAACCGGGTGACTTTGATGAAGGCTACTGGGTTACCCTCGAACGCGATCTGGCTGCGGATGTCGCGAGCGTCTGGCCTGGAGAACAGCTCGCCATTGTCACGGGCGTCAGGCCCTTGAGCCTTGCCGGCGACAAGATCTGGTTGAAGGATATCCGCTTCCACAGCGGGCCCTGCAACAACGGCACCCACGAAATCCGCATCCCTGTCGCCGACGATGGACTCACCGAGGACGATGAGGTCTTCACCGTCACCCTTGGCAGCCCAAGCGCGGGCAGCACCATTGAGCCCCTCGCACAGGCAAGCGTCAGAATCGTGACACTCGACACAACGGTGCCCTCGGCGATCAAGCTCGACCAGCTCAGTCTTCTTAAAGGCGCGGGAATCGACAGTCTGGTGAAGATTACAGGCGTGGATCAGTCCGCCAGCGGCATCGGAGACTTTGACGGCAACGGGACGGAGGATCTCCTTCTTGGGGCTCCTTGGGAAAACATTCCGACATGTGCGGAGGGCGCGGCCTATCTCGTGACGGATCTTCCCGAATTCTCCGGCGTTCCTGGCAGTGGTTTAGCTGTGACTGATTCACTTATTGAAAGCGTGAAGTTTGAAGGCAATGGCATAACTCCACCCGTACTTACCGCCGTTGGGGGGCTTGTTCACGGAATCGGCGATGTGAACGGTGATAAGCTTCCGGACACCGCGATTTCTTATAGAGATGGGGTTCAGGGGCCCCGTAAGGCTATGGTTCTTCCCGGCGTAGCCACCCCTATTTCTTCCAGCCTTTTGAGCGATCAATTTCTCAGTGGAACTGTTCTCGATTCCTCTGATATCGCCTTTTCCGGTTTTGGCTTGATCGAGAGTGTCGGAGACTTCAATGGGGACGGACTACATGATTTCCTCGTTGTTGAGAACCTCACTTCCGGTCCTTCCCATCTGATTCCCGGCCACTCAGGCAGCTGGGCGAATCAATCCATCGATCTCCACACGAATACAGACGTAAGCAAAGCCATCTTCTTTCCGGGAATGTCCATGCGGTTTGCAGGGGACATCAATGGTGACGGATTCGACGATCTCACCGGTGGTGGCAAGGTTGTGTTTGGTCAGAGCGGACCGCTCCCGGTTGTGGCAATGAGTCAGCCGTTGGCACTCGATCTGACACAGATGCAGACGCACAACAGCGATGTGCCTCTCAGAGGCTGCGGCGATGTAGACGGGGACGGCTTCGACGACCTGATGGGAGGGCTCGGCTCGTCGAGCGACCTCACCTTCACGGATGGAGTTGCCATTGTTTTCGGACGGTCTGACTTTGACGGATTCAACTCGGCCCAAAGTCCCGACGGTACCGTCTGGGTACGACTAACGTCCGAGTCCGGAAGCATTGGGCCCGACAGCGGAATCGGAGACTGGAACGGCGACGGCTTTGCGGACATGACCCTGGTCACCTCCTCAACCGTGACAGCAGCGCTTAGTGGCGTCTCTATCCTCCTCGGATCGGATAGCTGGCCCGGTTCGGGCATGTTTGCCCTCGACGGCTCTGCTTTTGTTCACGCCATCCCGCGGCAAAGCGGTGATTCTCCTTACTACCGGACAAATCACGCCGGAGACGTCACGGGCGATGGTATCTCCGATCTGCTGGTTTCGACCTTTCCCGAGGGTGAAGACGCCAGCCAGCCATGCTACGACGATCCCGATGCCACCTACGTCATCGCCGGAACGTCGCAGTCCGCAAGCTTCACATACAAAGAGCTAATACCCGCCGGAAACACCGACTCCGTCCCTATAGGCTATCTCGCCGACGGTACACACTCCACAGCGTTTTCAAGATGCTGGATCGACTACAGCGGCGGTAGTACACAAAGTATGGAAAAAGTAGTACTTCATCGAAGTGCGAATGGTGTCTCCGGGATGTCAGAACGCTACCTTGACGTCGTGTGGCAGGTTGCAGGTAAGAGCGGCGACTTTGCGCGACTTGGCTTTGGTACTCTCGATGTAACGCTCAAATACCTCGATTCCGAACTCGAAAACTCGGGTGTTACAAAGCACGACCTTGCCATTTATGCCTCCAACACGTTGGTTGGGCCCTGGACGATGCTGGCGGATTCGCCACAGGGAGACGATCCGAGCAAAAACCAGGTGGGCGGTCGGATTCTCGAAACCGAAACGGCATTCTCACCGCTCCTGGATATGTACCTTATTGTCTCCATTCCGCCCTGCGACCCGGACACCGACTGCGACTGCGACGGTACTCCCAACACGGATGCCATTACAAGCGGTGTCGCCGAAGATTGTAACAACAACGGCATGCCGGATAACTGCGATACTGAGATCGCAGTTAGTCTGGATGGAACAGTAGACTACTTGAATCTCTCAAGCCTCCCATCAATATCAAGTGCGGAGACGATTACAATCTCATACTGGATAAATGTTCCAAGGGATTTTTCCACTCAAGGCTATTCACGGCTTTTGACGGTTGGTGAATCCACGTCTATTCCATGGACGATCGACATTATTGGAACATACAGGAACTATTATACTCTGATCACTAGCTTGCCTCGAACAGGTGGAGCATCGAGTTTCGTGCACGCTGATAATGATTTCTTTTTAGTCGCGAGTGCTCCTCTGGGAGGACCACCCGCGGCCGGTCCATATCATGACCCTGCACCACGGCTTGTATATGACACATGGAACCATATTGCACTCCAGGTAACGCCTGACTCACAACAAGTCCAGCTCTTTATCAATGGGTCTCCCTCCTGGTATACCGGGAGCCTTGATAACTTCAAGGTACCGGGAGCGGAGTTTGGAAACCCTTTGGCGACAGCCGGCACCTCCGTCTATTTCGGAGGATCTTCTACGATGCCAAGCGAGTTCAGTGCAATAGGTCTTGATAATGTGACATTGTGGCTTGGTAATGTGGATGACGTTGACCTTCGAGACTACATTATGGTTGGTCTTACGCCCCCATTACTTGAACCACTGGTCTCTTTCGGTTTCAGTTCAGATCCGTTCCCAAGTCTTCCCCGCAACACCGGGACGGCGGAAATAGGCGTGGAGTTGATAGGTTCCGGGACTAGAGTTTTCCGCCCAACATTTGGAGACGACACAGACCGCGATGGAGACGGCTTGATCGATAAATGTGACGACTGTGTTCTCCAAGCATTCACCAACCCAGTTGAGGATGGATGGCCTGAGCATGCAACCGTGCAGGATCCTGAAGTCTTCGAATATGAAGGTGTTTATTATCTTTATTCCGGAGTGGAGGGAGGTGTGGCTTGTTACAAATCCAAAGACCTGATTCGGTGGTCATATGTGGGAAAAGTTGTGGATCCCGTCGCTCACAGCCAAGATTGGAGCGGGCATTGGGCTAGTAACACAACAGTCGTCTACAATGGGGGGGTAGTCGAGTCCAATGGGGTAATTTACATGATGCTCGCCATGTTTCCCAACAATCCTCGCCCCAATTTACCCGACACTCATACTGTGCTCTTAAGCTCAAACTCGCCGGAAGGACCGTTTGTTCCTGTAAAAGATCCGGTTTCTGGCGATTTCCCCTCAGAAGATCACTATACCGTGCTTCTTCAGTCTCAGCCACTAATCACCTATGATGAAGCATTTCATAAGAATGGGAACGAGCTTTGGGTAACGTACACAAGATGGGTTAGTCACTATGGAGGTGATGGAACCGTTGTGTACGCATTTCAGGTGGATCCTGTGAATCCACTTTCGGTATTGTCGGCATATACACCTATTCTGAGTTCTAACCCTCCTCGCGAACGTTGGGAACATGGAACCCGTCAAAGCAATCCACCCGAGGAAATTACAGGTGGGCACAACTTTTATCCTCTGAATGATGCGAATGCATTTATTTCAAGCCAGGTATTTATGGTGAGCTGCGGGTCTGCGTCGAATCCATGTGGAGTTGACGATCGAACTTTGGTCGCCAAATTTGAAGGTACTGGCGTTGTCGATTCGATTCGTATCGATTGGGGCTGGGGAAGTGACTATGCCAAACTGGATGTCTATCAAAACAACGGTGGTGGAAAAACTCTTCTAGCCTCAGACACTGTTCCAGCAGGTTACCCTCCAAGCCCTGGGATTATTGACCATATATCGCTCTT
Source organism: Candidatus Sumerlaeia bacterium (assembly GCA_028284075.1). GTDB lineage: Bacteria > Sumerlaeota > Sumerlaeia > SLMS01 > JAHLLQ01 > JAJFLJ01. The sequence goes on from JANQSL010000025.1 coordinate 5,871, forward strand.
GGATTTCGGAACCTCTGTCAACATTCAGGAGCTCGAACTGGAATTCACGAATCCTCAACATGTGAATGGCTTGGCACAATTCCTTTATCGGGCAGAAGCCTATGGTGGACAGACCATTTATCATAACCTGAACTTTGTGGCTGTCGACTACTCAAGCTGCACAACGTGTCTTCCTTTGTCAGAGAGTGTAGTAGCTTACAAGGACAGGGCATGGTATCCGAGGGAGTACAACGATCAAAGCGGATTTCCGTTTACTGCCGCAGACGAAGATCCAAGCGTTATAATAGACCTTGGCGCCTCTCAGACATTTAATCGAATCGTTTCTTATTGGAACGAGCGTGCCTCGACTTTGTACGATATCGCAGTATCCCTAGATGGAGAAACTTGGACACCGGTGATAAGTGGCAAGTCGGGATCTGACTTTACTGGAGATATTGTCGACCTTGTCTCGGGAGGAGCCTATCGGTTCATTCGTTTCGACATCGAACGCTCTCCTGCTAGCAGCGTAGGTCTCGCGGAGATTGAAGTTTATAATGTACCCCCGGGCACTAACCCATTGTATCATGGTGATGCTGCCTTCACCAACCTTGCACTTGCAGCCCCTGTTTCAGTCACAAGTCGTTTGCTGGACGGGTCGATTGAAGAGGGTATTGATATACGTTGGATCGATAATCAATACTACATGCTCTTTACTGGATCATTTACATGGCTGCACAATTACGCAACGGGCTATGCTACATCCAGCAGCTTCATTGGTCCCTATGCCCGCTCTTCAATGAACCCTATTTTGACCCAGAAACCCAATTCAGGAATTGTTGGAACTGGAGTTGCAAGCTTTGTTGACTCTCCAGATGGATCAGAACTGTGGACGGTTTCTCACAGCTTCCAGGTACCAGATGACCGGTATGATGTTCCCTGGTTCAACACTTACTCTTTTCAGAGAGTATTCCGCCTTGATAGAACTGGTATCGGTGACGATGAAACTCTTTTTATTATCGGTCCAACAGCCAGGCCGCAAAGATCTCCCTCTTCAGGCATCAATCTAACTACTCGAGCCTCTACAGTTTTCACAGTCGATGGCATTCCGGAACCATCCCCGGCATTTGCTGATGGAAACCCTCTCACAAGCTCCTCCTACCCTGACACGGGTGGCCAAACTGTCATAGCTGCTGATTTGGGGGCTGAGTATTTCGTTTCGGGCCTGGCGGTGGACTGGTCCGGATCTGACAGGTCGAACTCGTACCTCATAGAGCATTCTCTGAATGGTAGTGATTGGAGAGCATTCTCAAGTATCCAAGAGGAGAGCGGTGGATATGACATTACTAGAGAGCGTAGAAATGGACTCGCCCGATACGTACGACTGAGTCTGCAGAACGCGGCAAATGGCACATTTGCATTATCGGAACTGTCGATTCTGGGCCAGCCTTGTGTGGCTGTGGATTTCGCTGAGAGCACAACCGGTGACCTCGGTGATGGTTCGTCACAGACCTCAGAATCCTTTAATTATAACGAGAGCCTGACGGTTGATCTGGGAGACTCCTTCCTTATCGATACTATGGAGTTGTCTGGGACGATTCCTCGTAACTGTGAGCTTCGCGTCTCGAGAGATGGAGTCATCTTAAGCGAGGTCGGGCTGACAGTGACTCCTGATTTGACGGGGGGAGCCGCAGTGCGGCAGTTCACTCTTGAAGAAGTGGTTCCTGCACGCTTCCTGCATCTCACGAACGTCGATTCCTCAGTACCAAGTGGAAGCGTACACACTTTGCGAGCGCTAGGTCTCGGGCTAGCGCTCGATGCGGAAGCCATTTCATCAGGAGAATTACAGCTTACATTTCCAAAGACTTCCAGAGCTATGGAGATTACCGGTTTATCTGGTGGTGTGTCTACAGATATTCTGAGTTTGTTCGCTTCCGAAGACGGAGTAACCTATTTTCCGGTTGCTCGAGTTGCTCGCGGCGCCAGCACTTCCATTGTTCGTGAACTTCCGGAGGTTACCGCACAGTACTGGCGAGTTGACTTGCCCTCTGGAGTCAGTGGGTCATCGCTGATTTACTTTGAACAGTGAGAGCGCATAGCATAGTTGAGTTGTACGGTGTGCAAATACAAGACGAGGGGTGATATTCTCCGTTGTGTGGTTTCTTCAAGCCTTTGGAGGCAAGGCTTGGGGAAACCATCCTGACTTTGAAACAAAAAAGGGTGGCATCAAAAAACCGCCACCCTGAAATTCAGGCCCGACCCGCTTGAGGGGGGCACGTCAGGGATATCTTTTTTTGGGGAGAGTCGCATCAACCCGGTGGTTTTTTATTCAAAGCATCAAAGAGGACTCGAAGACTCCTCAAGTGCCACCTCTTTTCTCATGTTACAGTCAGGGTTCGAGTCCTGCTCCCGACACCAGGCTGAGGTGTGTCAAGACGGATTGGTTGGCCGGTGTTCTTGTGTTCCTGTTGTCAGGATGTGCTGCTGGAAATTGAAGCGGGATTTTCCGGCAGAGAGAACACGCTTCGATGCACCTGTCACTTGCGTTGTTACGGTGCGTTTAAAAAAGAATCCACCACTTCTTTGCGATGACCGGCGGCTGTTGTGGTTGTCGCTGGTTACGTGTTTCGCGCGTCAGGGGAGCTGGTGGAGGAAAGCTCCTCAGACGCGGGTGTTGATCGAACCGGGAAGCCCGTGGGAGAACGGCAACAATGAGCCCTTCAACGGCAAGCTGCGCGACGAACTGCTGAACCGCGAACTCTTCGACACGCTCACCGAAGCGCGAAGTCTGATTACAACACTGTCCGTTCCCACAGCGCACTGGGCTACAGACCGCCCGCGCCTGAAACCATCATCCCGGGGTCTCCGGGATTGCTCGCAACCCCGAAGCCCCAGAACCGCACCGCAATCCTCGACCCAAAGACCTAAACACTCACATGGCCAACGGTATCACTCACGGGGATACGTCAGTGAAAGGATCGCTTGGTTAATGACCTGGAGAGTGAGAAGATGTGGCCGGCAAGAGAGTGATTTGGCAGGTTCAGAGTGTGGCGAATCCAGAATGCCATTAGACGGTCCCGAGATCCGATTTCTTCATTCTCGGGAAAGGAAACCCTTTCGAGCGGAGTGGTGGCTGCTGAACGGAGTGTTTCGATTAATGGGCCTGGGATGCTCATTCCCGTGCGCACGCTCAGGAAGGTGAGGGCGGAACTCAGCAGCGGAAGCAAATGGCGTTTTTGTACCTCTTCGAGAACAGCCTGCACGTTCCATTGCACGTCCTGATCAAGACATCGTGCGAGATCAAAAAGCCATGCAGCCGGGGTGATGAACTCGCGCTGTGGAGAGGCGGCTGCGAGCGTGACGAGTTCATCAACAGTGCCAAGACGCTTGAAAGGAAGGTTGCCGAACGAGTCGTCCCGTGTACGATTCCAAATGGCTGTGTCAGCTTCGGCGGGCGTGAACCAGCCTGATACTACGCGGTGCAGGCGTATGTATTGCCGACCATCTCGCAATACCGGTCCGCTGGCGAGACTCAAGCGGCCATCCTGCTTCAACCCACACTCAATAAGCAGTGCTTTTGCCTCATTAAACCTGTCCGGAGGTACCAGCAATCCGGTACCGCTGAATTTGCGGAGTCGAAGGTTGTTTGCATAGAGAGGCTGGAGTCCGATCCCGCGGATCGGGATCATTGGAATTCTTCTGGCATCGAGTGGTGCGATGATGGGAATAAGCCAGTCTCGATGAAGTTGGTTTTCCACCCACGTCTTGCGAGACAGGCCGCGCAATCTCTCTGCCTGATCGGGTTTGACACCCAGCGCCAACAGCCGGTGCAGAGCATATGGCAAGAGCATTGCCGAGGGTGCATCGACATCCTGTATTGATACTCTCTGATTCCACACTTTCCAGCTTGCCAACGCTTTTTCGTCTGATCCCACCGTGATTCCAAGCAGCAGCTCTTGATTGGGCGTCGGCCAGCTGCCCCAGGGGCGAAACGGCTGCAAAGACCTGTTGCTCATTTTGTCACTCCGAACCAATGTGGAGCGGTGTGGCAATCCTGTCGTTGTGGTTCCCGGTTGTCCGAGGGGCGTGGCGTTGACAGGCTTCGATCATCGATGTGGAAGGTTGCACTCGCGGCAAGAGGGGAATGCCAACGTGAAGAGGACATCTTTGTCGACTCCATGGTATCGATTCGAGGAGAGACCGGGAACTTCTCGCGACCTCCGTTGCCTTCTCCGTTTGTGCTGTTTCCACAAGTTCGACCCAGGACACAAGGAACAAGTCGCGCGAATGTTCCGCGATGGCATGGATGAAGAGCTTTTTCTCCGTCTTGCTCGCCAACATCATGTCGTGCCACTGGTTCATCGGGCACTTCGCGATGATGATTCCATACCCCGGCGGGTTCGAGATGCGCTTGCAGAGTCCTGGCGCATTGGATTGCGCCGGGGAATGCTATTAAGATCAGAGCTCGCTTCGATTGCAAGACTCTTTGACAAAAACGGCATTCAATATTTGACCTACAAAGGCCCTTCCCTCGCGTTGAAACTTCATGATGGAATTTCGATGCGCAGTTTTGGCGATCTCGATTTTCTCCTGTCAGAGGAGTGTTTCGACGAGGCGGTACATCTTCTCGAAGCCAATGGATATACGCGACGATTTGTGCATCCGGATCCGGATGTGGAAAAGCGCTACATGGGGGAGCGGCGAGAAGCCAATCTCGTTCGTACGGCAGGACTCGTCAATCTCGAGGTTGAAATCAAACGCCGTCTGGGTGATCGTCAGATGCCTTTTCCTGTCGACACTCAAACACTGATTTCAACGGGCAGTGTTGTATCGATTGACGGAGTCGATGTGCGAACAGTGTCTCCATCGCATCTTCCCGCCGTTCTTTCATGTCACGCTTCCCGTCATATATGGATGCGTCTCGCATGGGTGTGTGATATTCGCGATCTTCTTGAATCGCAGGCAACCATGGATTGGCAGGAGGCGCTGAAACTGTGTCGCGACACCGGCTGTTTGCGCCAGACTCTCGTGGGGATTTGTCTGGCGCAGGAACTGCTTGGTGTTGCTGTCCCGGCGCCTGTGCAGGACCTGCTGGAGGCTGATCGCCATGTCGTTCCCCTTGCAAGTCAGGCAAAGAAGGCCATGTTTTTCGATCCTCCGATTGGAAATTACTATGCCTACCACTCTTTCCACACGCTTTCACGGGAGAAACTGATGGACCGGGTCCGAATCTGGTGGTTTTGGCTGCTTGATTCTTCGCGTCTCGAATTGATGTTTCGAATCACCGACGCGGATCGGGCGGTTGTCAGCCTGCCGCCGTGGCTGTCATGGGCCTACTATCTTGTCCGTGTCGTTCGCCTGACGGGCCGGTTACTGACAAATCGTTCTTGATCCATCCTTCGCAGGACTTCGAAATCAACGAAACAACCGGAGCAAATGACATGGCAACCGCCTATCGAGTTAATCTTCCACGAGTTGTCCACGAGACAGTGGACGGAGAGAGCATGATCATCGATGGTGATACCGGAGCCTACTACAGCCTTCGGGGAACAGCGGCCGTTGTTTGGAGCCTGATTGAAGAAGGTGCATCTCGCGACCGGATGGTCTCGGCTTTGGCAGAGCGATTCGACGGAGAACCAGGCACCATCATGGCGGAGACTTGTCGCTTTCTTCAGGAACTCCATGACAATGGGTTGATTGTCGAATCAGAGGAAGAACCGAGTGCCATTGATACGAAGTCCGGGACAAGTGAGGAACGGAAGATTTTCGAGGCGCCTCAACTTGCAAAATTCACCGACATGCAGGAGATCCTTCTGGTCGATCCTATTCATGAGGTCACGGATGAAGGCTGGCCGCATCGCCAGGACGCCAATGCCTGATGAAAGAAGCGGTCGCGTCGGATCTCGCTGACATTTCGAGAGACCTTGAGTCTTCCTGGAATCTGGTGACAACCGCTCATGCAGCGAGCAGCCAAATACTCTGTGTGGCAAGGCGCACCGTTGAGATACGCGTTGTCGGCACAGACCTTTTTCCCCTCGTGACGCGTCCTTTCCAGCACCTCCAGGGGAGAGAAGAGGCGCTGTTGTCTCCCGATTTGATCATTCATGTGTGGGATGGAGCTGCCACCGGGGTCCATGTCCAATCGACAGTGAGCCCTGGCGTTCACGTCGCCTCCAGCGGGCACCTTGCCACGGTATACGCATCACCTCCACGAATTGATACATGGCGGAGAGGAGATCGAGATGCATTCTGCTATGTCTCTGACCATGTCCGGTTTCCGAAATGGGCTCATGCAGCTCCATTTCGGAACATTCTCTCGTGGTGGCTTAATGAGCACGAGTTGACGTGCCTGCATTCCGCCGCGGTTGGAATCGGGGATGGTGCTGTTTTACTGGCTGGAGAAGGCGGAGCAGGTAAATCGACAGCAGCGCTTGCATGTCTGGAGTCCGGATTCGACTACATCGCCGATGATTTCTGTGTTCTTGAGAATGGCGCCGATATTCACATACACAGCCTCTATGCGACTGGAAATCTCTATTCCGACTCCCGTTCGATGTTGCCGCAAGTCGCGGCCGCAGACAGTGTGGAAACGGATGAACTCAAGCGTGTCCATTATTTGCACCCGTCGTTTTCAGAGAGGCTTGTCAGCCACCTGCCGATCCGATGCCTGCTGTTGCCGACTCCCGGTGATTCACCCGGAATTACGCCAGTCTCCGCGGGCGAGGCAATGCGCATCATTGCGGGATCGTCGGCGAAACTGTGGCCCTTGCCCGCGCGGGGTTTTCGCAAGGGTCTGAGCGCGATTGCAGATCTCGCCCGTCGTGTGCCTTGTTATCGTCTGACCCGAACGAAGGATCTTCACGCCATGGTAGACGTTGTCCGCAGAGTCTTGAGCGAGCAGCATCAGTGACGCTTTCAACACCCGTGGCGCTCTTTTTTTTCAATCGGCCCAAACCTCTGCGACGAGTCATGGAGCAACTTCGACAAATCCGACCGTCGCATCTCTTCCTTGTCGCGGACGGGCCGCGACGGGGAAACGACACTGATCGCTCACTTTGCGCGGAGGCACGCTCCATCGCAACTCGGATCGACTGGCCTTGTGATGTCCAAACGAACTTCAGTGACACAAACATGGGTTGTGGTCGACGGGTGTCTTCGGGAATATCATGGGTACTGGATTGCGTCGAGGCTGCGATCATTCTCGAGGATGACATCCTCGTCGATCCCACTTTCTTTCCTTATTGTGAGGAGCTGCTTCATCGTTTCCGGGAAGACACTCGCATCATGTCGATCTGCGGCTGGAACAGTCTCATACGCTGGAGACATGAGAAAGGCAGCTATTTCTTCGCAAGGCATGGTTCGATCTGGGGGTGGGCGACATGGCGACGTGCCTGGGAAAAGTACAGCTTTCTTCTCTCTGAATGGCAAAACGCCAATATTGAAGAACTTCTGAGAGAATGGCTCCCGGATGGTGAACATGCTGCCGTCCAGTCATGGCTTTTCCGGCGCAATGCGGGACGGGTTATTGACACGTGGGATATTCAATGGACGTTGACATGCATGTTGAACAAGGGTCTTTCCGTCATGCCGGCGCAAAATCTCGTCACGAACATCGGGTTTGGCGGAAGCCATACGCACACGTCGAACGAAAACGACTTTCAGGCATTGATGCCGCACCTTGCCGTCGAGACACCGCTTCGCCATCCCTCCGGTGATCCAACGGCGGATCCGACATTCGACAGGTGGCGTTTTCTTCTTTATCAGCTCAGTACCTATCGGGACGTTCCGATGCTTTCGTTGTGGAGTCGCTACCTGCGTGCAAATCCGCAGCGAAAGCCGCCAGGAATGAACGATGGCTTCGAAATGACTCTCGCCGCACTCAGGCATCCCGGAGAGGCTCTGGAAATTCTCGAACATGTGAAACGGCAGGCGCCCGATAATGAGCGACTGGACCCTTTGATTCAAGCCTTCGGGAAACTGGTCGAAAGGCAGGCTGTGGAATGAGTCGACCGGGTATTGGAGTCGTCGTTTGTGTGCGAAACGGAGAGCGGTATCTTGGTGACGCGATTCGAAGTATAAAAGAACAGTCACTTGAAATTTGCGACATTCTCGTGGTTGACGGAGGATCGACCGACAGGAGTGTCGCCATTGCCCAGGGATTTCAGGGGGTCCGGGTTCATTGTCAGAAAGAGCCGGGACTTTCGGCGGCACGGAATGAAGGAATCGCTCTGGTGCGTGGCGGGATAATCGCGTTTCTTGACTCGGATGACATGTGGGTACCGGAGAAGCTGGAGATCCAGTTCGGGCTTCTTGAGGAAGAGCGTTGCGATGGAGTGCTTGGTTGCATGGAGAGATTCCTGGAGAATGGATGCATCTGCCCGTCCCACTACCGTCTGGAACATCTCGGTGAACCTGTTGAGGCATGGACGCCCGGTGCACTGCTTGTTCGTCGAGAGATTTTTGACAGAGTCGGAGAGTTCGATCCCGGCTACAGCATTTGTGGTGACAGCGATTGGTTCGTTCGACTGAAGGATTCCGGTGCCCGGATTCTCGTTCCGAAAGATATTGTTCTTCGGAAGCGCATTCATGAAGGGAATCTTTCTTCGAGGATCATCGCTTACAGGAAAGAGATGCTCTTGATGATGCGCCGCGTCAGGGCACGTCGCGAAGGAGAGGGAGCAACGGAGGGGAGTTCGCACAAATGATTCGACTCCTCCACATCATTGAACGTTTTTCCGTTGCAGGCCCGGAGCGGGCCTTGATGGCGCTGGCGAGAGTGGCCCGTAGGAACGAAGCGGCTCAAATCCATCGCGTTACCACACTGGAGCCTTTGGTTTCACCCGTCGGCGGCCTTATGGCAAGAAGTGCCGGCCTTGAGTTGATCCCTTTCTCGGGAGATCATGATCTTCGAAGATCCATTGAGGAATCTGACATTGTTCTCCTGCACTACTGGAACAGTCCGGCTGTTAACCGTTTTCTGCGTCTGGCCAGGTCGCCGATGCGCCTTCTTCTATGGTTGCGAGTCTATGGTGAACATGCCCCTCACGTTCTGACTTCCTCACTTGTTGAGTACTCAAGTGAAGTCATCGTGGGCTCACCAGGAACCCTTGATCTCCAATCGGTTGCGTCGAGACCCGATTGCCCGACAACACTGATCTACAGCCCCATCGACACGGACCGTTTGAGTCATGTTGCTCGAGAGGCTCATAGCGATTTTCGCGTTGGCTACATAGGAACGATTAATTATGCGAAGATGCACGAATCGTTCCTGCACATGAGCGCTGCCATTGACGTTCCCGATTTGCGAATCGTCGTTTGCGGCGCTGTCTCCGATGAGAAGTTCCGCCAGGACTTTGAAGAGTTCAGAGGTGACTCGCGTTTCGATCTCAGAGGCTATGTGGAGGATATTGGCAAGGTCCTGCACGAGCTGGACGTGTTCGGTTATCCCCTTTGCCCGAACTCCTATGCCTCCAGCGAACGTGTTCTGCAGGAGGCCATGTGGGTTGGCCTCCCTGTTGTTGTCATGCCGCACGCCGGAATCCGCCACATGGTCAGGGATGGAGAAACCGGCATCGTGGTAAACACGGAGGAACAGTATATCCAGGCAATCAGGTTTCTGTACGCTAACCCCGCAGAGCGGCGCCGCCTTGGTGCAAACGCGCGTGCCTTCGCGAGGAAGACCTTCGATCCGGCCGCCTCAATTCAGCGTCTGAACGAGATATTCGAAAGAATGATGGAGCAGCCAAAGAAAAACCGGATCTGGCCGGATACCGGAGAAAGAGCCTCTGACTGGTTTGTCCATTCGCTTGGTCAGCAGAGTGTTCTCTTCGACAGGAGCCGCCGGGGAAAAACCATGTCGGACAGGACCAGTGCGGACCTTCTCATTGCTCGCAGTCCGGTCGTTCTGACAGGTGGCCAGGGAGGAATCATTCACTGGCGGAACACATACCCTGAAGACCCATGGTTACGCTACTGGTCAGGTCTTGTACTTTGGCAGACGGGTGATTTCACGAAGGCTCAAGTCGAGTTTGAAGCCGCGGTTCGATTTGGACTGCCTCCATCGAAAGTGGATGAATGGTCGAATGGTTCTGTTGATTCGCCTGACTGATAACAATGGGGAACATCACCATTTTGAAGTCATTCAACTGTGTAAATGAGTTTGGTATCGAACGGATATGCAACATTATCGACTTTCTCTTTCTCGAGAACTTGGCCACACATAAATCCGGGATTTCGAGGAAACAGTGGATGCTTGTTATCGACATCGTGGAGTCTCGAACCAACGCATTGTTCTCAAGATGTATCCGGCGGATACCGGCTTCACCGATCCTCCCGGGTTTCCTCCGGATAATCTGTGCCTATGCCGGGAATGTGTGTTGTGGGAGATGGTTCGTTGTTTTTTGCCGGAAAAGCCCTGTTGAGAGAATAGAAAATCCGTGCGACAAATCGCTGTTCGTGAGTCGCGGCTTTGCATAGCGACTGTTTGGAAGACTGAGCGGAACATCTCGCAGCAAACCTGGACACACTTGAAGCTCTCCGGGGTTTGTAGCACTCCACAGCCCCCCGGGAAGTTGATGTCTTCCTCCTCATGGCCCCCCCGGAGACCTTCCGGTCTTGCTGAACGGGAGTTTAGGTGACATGGGAAGGGGTTTGGCGCTCATCCTTCACACGCTGCTGCAGGATTTGGCCACAAGTGCTCACGGCTGAAGCGCTTGCAAAACCAACCGGGCATTGGTGCCTCCGCGAGGAAATTCCCATGAAGCATCCGATATCAGGAAACAGTTCTTTCAAGAACCCGGAGGTGCCGCCTTATGATCCTCGGATGACATCCGGCGTACTCGAAAGAGACGCGTGCCTCGCGCTCCTCTATATCATCATGGCAAAGGCGAACGAGTATGACGATGCGTTTTCCCTGATCAGAAGCGCACTTCGGCGTGTATGCGAGCACATGGGCTGGCCCATCGGTCATGCTTACGTGCTGAAGAAAGAGCTTCTACGGAGCACATCAGTTTCGCGTTCCATCTGGTACAGCTCGGATCTTGAAAGATTCGGTGGATTGATAGAAAACACAATGCAGGCTCCTCCGTGTCCCGGAGGCGGTCTCATCAGTACGGTGGTCGGAACGGGCCGGGCCAGGTGGGTTGCTGATGTGCGTACCGAGAAGCTGTTTGCCAAAGGCCGAGTGTTGTCGGGTTCAGGGCTTCGCTCTGCATTCGCGTTTCCCGTACAGACCCGACAGGGCATTCTTGCCGTTTTTGAATTCTACTCTCCACGGATCAAAAAGCCTCAGGAACAGTCACTTGAGCTTCTGGAGATGATAGGCAAGCAGCTGGGAGTGGCATTGAAACGCTATCATGCAGTGCAGGAGCTCCGCGATCTCAACAAAGTGCTGGAGCATGCTGTTGAGGGAGTTTCCAGGCTGGACGAGGCCGGTCGCTACACACTGGTTAGCAGAAGTCACGCTTTGCTCCTTGGACGGAAGCCTGCAGAACTGGCTGAAACGGACTGGTTGGCGACGATTCATCCTGATGACCGGGAAGCAATGTCGGACGTGAGAAAGTCTGCATGTCAAAACGGCAGGGCGGCAGGCGAATGCCGTGGTTTGCGCCCTGATGGATCTGTCTTTCACCAGGAAATTGTTCTGATCTCAACTCTTTCGAAATCCGTAGCCCACAACGGCCACTATTGCTTCATCAAGGATATCTCTGATCGAAAGCGCCAGGAAGAGCAACTGCGTCATGGAGCCTGCCATGATGCTCTGACGAATATCCCGAACCGCAAGTTGTTCCTCGAATCCGTGAATCGAGCCTTGATCCGCCTGCATCGTGAAGAGCGACACACATTCGCACTCCTTTTTCTGGACCTCGATGACTTCAAGGGCTTGAATGACACATACGGGCATCGGTTCGGTGATCAGGTACTGGTCAACATTGCCGCCCGGATGAAAGAGGTGCTAAGGGGTGACGACTTGCCGGGCCGGATCGGAGGGGACGAATTCGGTGTTCTTCTGTATGATATCAACGAGCGGACCGGCTCGATGGAACTCGCAAATCGCATTCTGGCATATGTTCAATCTCCGATGAAAATCGGCCGTATCGAAGTCAGTGTGGAGGCCAGTATTGGAATCGTACTGGCTACCCGGGAATACCGGCAGGCGGAAGACCTGTTGGAAGCCGCTGACCAGGCAATGTATCGGGCAAAGCGCGAGGGGAAGGGACGGATCGCGGTCCGCGCATTGTGACACGGAATCAAAGGTTCCTTTGGCAGGCGATCCTTGTCATTGGATGTCATGCATCACCATGGGTTCCTTCGAGGGGCAGTTTGATCTGAAAAGTCGTTCCATTGCTGTTGCTTGAGACAAGCCGCAGTTTGCCACCATGAGCACGGATGATTTCCCGGGCGAGAGGGAGGCCGAGTCCCAATCCGTCGCGATGCTGACGACGGCCTTCCCCTTGACGATAGTAGTTATCAAAAATACGGCTGGCTTCTTTCATTTCGATAGGAACTCCGGTATTAAAGACTGTCAGTCTTGCAAAGCTTCCGTCTCTGGAAAGCTTAACTCGCACTTGCTGGTGATGGTCATTGTATTTTGCGGCGTTGGTGAGCAGATTCAGAATTGCGTGAGACACAAGGTTCTGGTCGGCGAGGAGGATAATCCCGGGCTCGATGGTGCTTTGAATATCCAGTTCGGGATAGAGTGCGTCCATGTCCTCGATGAGGCGTTCCGTTTCGTTGGACAAATTCACGGACTCTTTGTCGAGAAAGAGGTGACCGGCCTCTGCCTGTGAGAGGAGGAGTAACTGGTCGGTGATACGCCGGAGGCGGTCGACTTCGTCCATCATTTCCGAGAGAACCGGGAGACGCTTTGAGGAGGGTTCCTCCAGTGACATGGCATCGTCGATCTGGTTGCCGAGGATGGTGAGCGGAGTTCGCAACTGGTGAGCGACGCTGGCCGCGAAACGTTCGGACCTGCCGAAGCTCTCTTCCAGTCTCTCCAGCATCTGATTGAAGGAGTCGATAAGGCTGACGAATTCCCTGTCGTGAGCATGTCTTGCGATTCGACGCGTCAGGCCTTTGACAGAGACCGCTTCCAGTTCTTTGGTGACGATTCGGATGGGTCGCAATGCCCGGGAGGCAAACCAGAACGCAGTGCCGATACCCAGAAGCATCGCTATGGCGAAAGCCGGGACGAAGGTCTTGAGTGTGGCGATCCGCCGCTCTTTCATGGGTTCCGTACTCATGGCGACAAAGAACGTCTCATCGTTCGCGGCGGTTTCAATGACCCGCCATTCTTCTCCATCCTCCGTGGAGACGGTTGTGGCTTTTCGAACCTCGAAGGGATGGAAGATGGGTAGTGGCAGAATTGCCGAAGGAGGAGGGCGATCTCGTTGACCCCGGCCGGTGCCACGGGAGTCACGTTCGAGCGGCGACGGATCAGCGCCTCTGGTACCGCCACTCGGACTGTGCCTCAGCAGCGCCCCGCGCAGTTCCCCTCTTGGGGAGGCGGGAAGCGGAAAGCCATTTGTTCTCCCGGGCCAGTCGTTGCGCGCTTCCGGATCGTCCCTGGCGGCCAGAACCTGTTTCCAGTAACCGGCATTCGGGATACCTTCGGTGAACAGGGCGGGGTGGAGTTTGTCGGGCCAGAAGGCACTGGCAAACAGGCGTCCTGATTCGGCGTGGGAGGCAAGAAAAACGATCTCATGGAACATCTCGCTTGAATTTGACTGATTGAGAAGGATGTTCTCCACGTGCTGCAGGCCGATCATGGATCGTTCCGGACCACTGTACACTTGCTGAGCCGCACCTGTGAGCCGCTTGTCAAAATCATCGGTGATCAGGCGGCCGAGATGGATATAATGAAGAGTCGAAAACACCGCGATCAGGACTGTCGTCGAGGCGGCAAATGCGAGAATCAGGCGGGAGCGAAATGCAAGCACTCCCGCTGGTTGGACTGCGACGGACTCATCGCTGCTTTGTGGGTGCTTTGTCTTCAAACGCCTGGACATCCTCGCCGGTGTTCGATATGATACGATAGCCCACTCCCCTTATCGTCTCAATAACCCCTGGCGCTCCCGCGTCGGCAAGGCGGGAACGCAATCGCCCAATGTGCACTTCCAGCACGCTGTCTCTCGAGCCCGTTCCATAATTCCAGAGCGCTTTGAAGATTTTGGCACGGGGTCGCACGGCTCCGGGCACACGCATCAGGTACTCCAGCAGGTCGAATTCACGCAAAGTCAGCTCAAGGAGTTTTCCATCCACTTTGACTTCACGCTTCAGCCGATGCAGGATGACATTGCCCACCTTTACTTCGGCGGAGGTGACCTTGCCACTCTCGTCGGACAATCCACGTCCAGCGCGACGAAAGAGCGCCTCGGCCCGGACAATGAGTTCCTCAGTGTAGAATGGTTTGACGAGGTAATCATCCGCACCATCTT
>JANQSL010000030.1 GCA_028284075.1 Candidatus Sumerlaeia bacterium
GCAATGGCCACACGATTCGATGCGCAGGCGCTTGCAACCGCACGGACGGCGGATGGCCGCCCCGTCCGATCCGCCAACTCGCTGTAGGTAATTGATTCGCCGGGCCGGACCCGGCGCAGCTCACGCCACACCGCCCTCTGGAAATCGGTGCCGAAAAGATCCAGGTCAGGTCGAAAGTCGTCGCACCGCTCGAGCAGCCAGTCGATCAATTGATTGGCATAGTCCTGCAGAAGGGAGGGGTTCTCCTTGAGATCAGCTTTCTGAAGATCGTCCTGTAGCATCTTCAGGGCGTTGGGTGCGCCTATTGCCGCACAAAGATGGAGAGCACAGATACCCTGGCTTGTAGCGGCAATCAGCACAATGCCAACGGGTGTGTCGAAGAATCCGAAACAGACCCGAAGACTGCCCGCCTGGTTTCGAATCTGTCCAGGCGTCAGACCGCGCTCGCGGATCATCGCGTCGTGCAGACGTCCCGGGCCTGAGTAGCCGGCCCGAACCGCAGCGTTCAGTACATCGTGACCTTCCCGAAGAAGCTCCTCTGCCCGGGCTGCCCTGAGTTCGCGAAAGAACACACCTGGAGTGCAGAGAAACATGTCGCGAAAACGACGATCAAGCTGGCGCCGGCCTGTTCCCGCAATTCGACACAGCACATTGTAGTCAAGAGATGTGTCGCTCTCATGAGCCTGGCGCAGAATCTCTGCACGAACTGCAGCCAGCGGCGTAACGGAAGTGGAGTCAGAATTGTTATGCATGTCGTTACCTCGCGGACTCACCATCGCCATTCAACTATCGGGGCGACACCCGTTTTCGGACATGCAGGAATCTTCTGCTCAAAAAGCCTGATCCAGGCCGTCGACTGTCCCCTTGCGCCCGGTTGTTGCTACACTTTAGTTATCGTAATTATGTTGAGAGGGACAAAAAAGCCTTCCAAATGCGGATAATTGACTGTAGGCTGACCGCGACAAACAATTAGAACCCGTCGGGAGAGGGTTGTTCAGGGTAAAATGGCGGGGAAGCAGCGCCAGAATTGAGTTCCATGAGGTTTCAACGACTCTCTCTGCTCGCCTTGAATGCCATCACGGCCGGGGTTTACTATACCCTGGCGAGAGCGGTGGGGTTTCTGAGTCTGGAGCCTATCGGCGTTGTCCCCTTCTGGCCCGCCGCCGGCTTCGCTGCGGCAATGACAATCCGATTCGGATGGAAACCCCTTGCCGGTATCTGGCTCGGGGCTGCCCTGCATGAGCTTCAGTCGCTCGGTGAAATGGAGGGTCTCGGCGCGGTTGCGAGAGCCGTAGCCCCCGCAGTTGGCGCCTGTATCCAGGCGGCAGCAGCCGCGTGGCTTGTCAACCGCCATATTGGCAGACGGGCAAAACTGGATGACGGACCACAGATACTCCGATTCCTGCTCCACACAGGACCGGTCTGCTGTCTGATTTCGCCTACAGTCACGACTTTGTCTCTCTTTGCCCTTGGCGGCTTCGCGGACACGGAGGTCCTTCGAACATGGGTTCCTCTATGGTTCGGTGACATATTGGGAGTGGCGGTCCTCGCGCCACTTGTTCATCTTCTTCTTCTACCGGGCGTTTGGAACCATCGCGTGAGAGTCGCCGGCGTTTCGATTCCGGCAATTGCCACCATCCTTGCAGTTGTACTCGTTTTCCTCGATCTTCGCGAACGTGAACTGACCGATGTGGAGCGCGATTTCGACCGGTATACAGCCTCTCTCAGCAGAAACCTCGAAAGTCGTCTCCAGTCCTGCGAGACCGTTCTCGATGCTCTTGTGGCACTCTACCGCGCACAACCTGTTGTGACCAGAGAGCAGTTTGCCGAATTCACCGAAATCCTCCTTGAAGACGTACCCGGGGTAAGCGCTCTCGCATGGGCGCCACTTGTCAGGCCCGCGGAAGCCGAAGAACTCCGTGAACAAGCCATTCTTGAAGACGGACTTCTCGATTTTGCCTGGAAAATCCGAAGTGGGGCGGATGTCATCCAGTCCGACACGCCGGGAGATGGTCCGGTCATCTACTACATTGAACCCATCGACAAAAACCGCACGGCCCTGGGGTACGCCATTAGTGGCACACCGGCCGCGGACATCGCCTGGAAAGCGGCTCGCGACAGAGGAAGACCCGTAACGACCACGCCGTTTCCGCTGGTCCAGGATCGGGAAGCCCAACAGGGTCTGGTCTGCTACGCTCCTGTTTACGAAAACGACAGCGTGCCTGAAACCTCTGAAGAACGATACGAGTCCTTCATTGGATGCGTCAGCATCGCCTTGCGTGGCAAAAGCTTCCTCGAGTCAGCAATTCCGCCTGAGGAAGGAAGCTGGATGTCGGTAAAGTTCGCTGTAACCGTACGCGGATACGAACCCCAGATTATCGGAACCATAGGTGACCCTTCTCAGGCAATTTCCAGTTTCGAATACATCTCCGACTCGATTCAGTTCGGAGAACGCGAAGTCCAACTGTTCTTTCGACCAACCCGGGATTTTTTCTACGGCCGCGCTCCAGGAGAAGCCTCATTCACCCTTCAGATGGGCATGTCTTTCATCGCCCTTCTGACCGGGTTTCTCCTTCTGGTAACAGGCCATGCGGACCGCTTGTCCCAGCAAGTCCGGGAACGCACCGCGGCTCTGGAGAAAGAAGTTCATATTCGGCGCAGAGCAGAGGCCAGCTCGGAAGACGCCCGAATCGCGGCGGAGCGTGCAAGCAGTGCGAAAGGCCACTTCCTCGCAACCATGAGTCATGAAATACGAACACCCATCAACGCGATCGTCGGTATGTCAGATCTGCTGGCGGACACGGAATTGTCAGCCGAACAACGAGAAAGCGTGGACATCGTACACAAGGCCGGAACCGGTCTCCTTGCACTGGTCAGTGACATTCTCGACCTGTCAAAGATTGAGGCCGGCCGTCTTGAATTGAAACTTCAGCCTTTCAGCCCGGCTCACCTGGGCGAGGAGGTGCCGGCTTACTTCCGCCGACGCATTGCGGAGGAGGGACTTGAACTGCGAACCAGGATATCGCCTGATCTTCCATCACTGGTTGTCGGCGATGGAACACGACTTCGGCAGGTGTTCATCATCCTGGTGGACAACGCCATCAAATACACGGACGAGGGCGCCATCTCGTTTGAGCTGTCCTGCGCGAAACGGGACGATGACCGGATAATGGTTGAGTGTGTCGTCTCCGACACCGGAAACGGGATTTCGAAGGAAGATCGAGAAGCGCTGTTTCGACCGTTTGTTCAACTTGAAGTGCAGAAAAGACGCTCGGGAGTGGGACTGGGTCTCTCGATTTGCCAGGAGATCGTTCGCCTGATGGAGGGAACCATCACGGTTGAAAGTGAACTCGGCAGGGGATCACAGTTTACAGTTCACGTACCATTCGGTATCGCGCCGGAAATGACTTCAGCGGCGCGATTCGACGAAGCATCGACGAAATTCTCGTTTCACGATTATTCGTTTCTGGTGGTGGAAGACAATCCAATCAATCGCAAGGTTGCCGAACGTATGCTCACACGCCTGGGGGCGGAGGATATTGACTTCGCAGAAACGGGAGAAGAGGGCGTTAAGAAGGGTCTTTCCCGACAATACGATGTCATTCTGATGGACTGTGATCTTCCGGGCATTGACGGGTTGGAGGCCACCCGGCAGATACGAAAGGAGGAGGCAGCGGCGGATGCCTGCCGCCGCATCATCATTGCCTTAACGGCTCATGCTCTGGAGGGAGACCGTGATCGATGCCTTCAGGCCGGAATGGACGACTACATGCCGAAGCCCATTACGATGGCACTCCTGAAAGCAACGACAGCTCAACTTCTGATGGAGCGGAGCGTAAACGCAAGTCGGGCAACCGAATCGTGATGCCAGTCACAGCCATTTCTTTTCCAAAGGACGGGGTGTCCATTGCACAAGCCATTGGAACGCCTCCTCCGGAGTCGTCGCGACATGAAAGGTCTCGCGCAGGGCGGGCTTTGCAAACCGGCGCTCAACGACGTCGTCAAGAAATCCGAGGAACTGATCATAGATATTCGCGGTGTTAACAATCACGATCGGTTTTTCATGGAAACCAAGTTGCCGCATCGTGATCAGCTCCGCCACTTCCTCCAACGTTCCAATACCTCCCGCCAAAGCCACAAAGGCATCGCCACGCTCCTCCATGATCGCCTTTCGCTCGCGCATTCCATCGGTGCGAATCACCTCGTCCGCGTCATCGTAAACAATTCCGTGGGCGTCAAACTCACGCGGAACGACAGCGGTAGTGCGACAGCCCGCCTCACGAGCCGAATCGCCGAGCACCTTCATCATACCGACGGAAGCGCCTCCCCAGACAAGCCCCCAGCCTCTTTTTGCCAGCCCCTGCGCGGTTTGTGTTGTCGCATCACGAAAAACTGTATCCACCGACGAGCTGGAGGAAAGAAAAACTGTTACATTGCGAATCGAATAACCGGTCATGAAGCACTCCTTATCCTCCGCCAAAAAAGCGGCCGGCAAGCATTCCAAGCAGCACGGCAACGATTCCGGCAACCCCCTGTCCGAGGTAGTTCGCCACCGCCCGGATCCATTGCGATTCCTTTAGAAGCCCCGCTGTTTCAAAGGCAAGAGTTGAAAAAGTGGTGAAGGCTCCCATGAACCCCACAAGGAGAATAGCTCGCCAGAACGGAGGGATCAGCTCACGCTCGGTACCGACTCCGTAGACGATACCGAACAGAAGGGCTCCAAGAACGTTTACAGCAAAAGTTCCCCAGGGAAATGCGGAGCCCGACGCGGTTTGAACCCAGCCGGACAAACCGTAGCGTGCCAGTGCACCCAGCCCTCCGGCGAGAAAAAGAACAAATAGCGTGGTCGCCAGATGATGCCTCCGTGCGTGGGATATCATTGGTCAGGTGATTTCCGTGGTGGCCATCGTCTCACCATAAGGATGGAACGATGGAATTCCCTCTTATGTGGTACTGAGATGTCAACGGAGCACCGGGCACATTGCTCCAGATGATCGCCCAATATGACGGGGTCACTCAATGTCTTGTGTTGCCGCGAAATCTCAATGCGGCTTGGTTATTGCATCGAGACGAATCCGGCGATGATGAGATGACCCACGAACAGATTCCGGAAATCCCGGAAGACCCCTCCCTGACGTACTCCCCGGAAAGAACCCGGGTTTTGTCCAACGAGGAAACTCGTCCGTCCGGCCCGGTAACCGTTCGACACATTCGAACGTCCCAGTGGAACGTCAAAAAACTTGATTCGCCGTCAGGAGATAAAGACAAACACGGTGCGGAAACCCAGACCGGCTCCGGTGGCTCTCTGAAAATTGCGCCGGAGGTTTCAGAGAAGCCGGAGTACACGCTTCGCCGATTAATCGGCAAAGGCGGCTTCGGGGAGGTTTGGGAAGCAAAACAAGGCTCGCTTGATCGTCTCGTCGCCATCAAGCGTATCAAATCCGCTCGCCGCCGTCCTGGAAAAAGAAACGAATCGGAAGAGCTGTTTCGCCAGGAAGCAGCCACAACGGCATACCTTGAGCACCCCAACATTGTGCCTATTCACGATTTGGGGACGGATGCGACCGGCTCACCGATGCTGGCGATGAAACTCGTGCGAGGTCGGCCGTGGGACGAGGAGCTGCGTGACGAGTTTCACAGACTTTCGTCAGCGGATTTCCTTTCAAAACACGTCCCGGTTCTCCTCGAGGTCTGCCAGGCTGTTGCGTTTGCGCACTCGAGGGGAATCATTCACCGTGACATCAAGCCGTCACAGGTCATGATCGGAAGTTTCGGCGAGGTTCTCCTGATGGATTGGGGGCTTGCCGTTTGGAAAGAACCCGACGACCCGTTGATTAACGAGGTGGATCTCGACGACGAGGCATCATGGATTCAACGCAACGAAAAGCCCCAAACGCCGCCACAAATCCCAACGCTGGAGTCCGCATCGAATCCGGCGGGAACACCGGCACTCATGGCACCGGAACAGGCGCTGGCAACGGCGAATGGCATCGATTTCAGGACGGATGTCTATCTCCTTGGCGGAACTCTCTACTGCCTGCTGACGGGCCGGTTTCCTCACCAGTCAAAAACATCGCGGGAATCCATGAAGCTCGCGCTGTCGGGGAAAATCGTGCCGCCGGAGGAAGTCGTTCCCGAGCGCACCGTTCCGCGGGAGCTCTCCCTTCTTTGCATGAAAGCGTTGGAGCGAAATCCGGAAAACCGGGTGCCGACGGTGCTGGATTTTGCCGAAAGTCTGGGAGACTTTTTGTCAGGAGCATCCCGCCGCCGCGATTCTGTCAGATTCACGGACGAGTTGCTGGAAGAGCTCACAAGGCCCTCACGCACTTACGAGGATCTTGAACGCGACCTGGGTCGACTGGAGCGGTCGGCGGCACTCTGGCCTGACAACCCCTCTTTGCCGGTGTTGATGGAACGCGTGCTGGACGAATTCGCCCGGGTTGCGCTGGAGCGAGGTGACCTGCACCTTGCCCGCTATCATGCAAACCGTATGGGCATGGGACGCGACCGCCTGGAACTCATGTCGAAACTGGAAGAACGCGAGGAGGAGATCTCGGCAAAATCGCGCCAGCGCAAGCTGGCAATCGGTGCCTTCGCCATTCTGGTCTGCATCTTTTTTCTGGGCATGCTTGTTTTTACGGGCTCGGTCGCCGCCGAGCGCAACCGTGCTCAGGAGGCACTTGCCAGCCGCGGAGCCACGGAACTGGCCATGCGGGAGCGCGAGAAGGAACTAACATGTTTCCATGCCGTCGCCGAAGCCTTGCAAACTCAGGGTGAAATCGCGGGACTACTGAAAGAGTCCGTGAGCGCCTTTCCCCCTGCCTGGCAATATCCCGACATGACCGTCGCCCGCATCGTGTTCGGAGATCAGGTGTTTGAATCGGAGAACTACAAGAGTCCCGTGTTTGTGCAAACTGCGCCCTTGATTGTAAAGGGAGAGAAAATGGGACAATTGGAGGTCGGCTACACCACAGATCAGCCCGAAGAGGATGAAGGTCCCTTTTTGGCCCAGGAGAGACAACTCATTGACTCAGTCGCAAAGTTCCTGAGCGAGGGAATTGAGCGGCGTCTTGTCTCCGACTGAGTTCTAGGAACGCGTTGAGCGCCTGCGTCGCCGAGTGTCCCATGCGAGGAGCGCCGGACGAATTCGAAGGAAAGCGCGATGCATCTCGCACGCGTCGGTGAAACGGCGGCGAACGTCCACTTCGATGGCTCTGCGGAGAAACTCGACTCCTGCCGGAGGCAGCTTCGCTTTGGCCACTGACAATCGGCGAGGAGGCCAGTCAAAAGGCCACTCCGGAAGCTGCTTTGTCAGCATCTCATAGAACATCAGTCCGAGGGAAAAGACATCCGAAGCCTTCCGGGGCCGGCCCATGGCCTGTTCCGGCGAAAGATAACCAAGTGTTCCGGAACGTGTGGCACTGAGAGTGCGCTGAGCAAACTTGGCGATGCCGAAATCCGCCACTCGCAACCGGTCGTCAGCATAAATCAGCATGTTGTCAGGCTTGAGGTCGCAGTGGATAATGTTGCGCTGGTGCGCGTGGTCGAGCGCCGCAAGCATTTGAGCCATATAGCTGATCACGGTCGACACGCCCATTCGATGACGCATGCGGTCGGAAAGCGCCTGCTCCGCAAGGGGTGTCACGATCACGAAGTAGTCCTGAATCCAGCCGGCATTCTTGATGTGGAGAATGTTGGGGTGGTCCAGTTTTGCCATCAGGCGAACCTCGCGCTTGAAGTCCTCGATGGCAGAGGGACCGATCATGCTCGGCCGCGGAATCTTGAGGGCGACGCGTACGTCCTCGATGGTGTCATGCGCCTCGTAAACATAGGCGAAACCACCTTCGGCAACCCGTCGAACAATGCGGTATTTATCAAACCGTTGGCGTGCACGCAGCATGATCCTGTGTGCATTGAAACCGCACGGACCCAGGGCAATGGAATTCGGAGATTGAGGAAAAGAACGACATTGTGGACTTGACGAAAGCCATATCGGCGGTCGCAACTCACTGTCCCTGCCGGAGAAAAAGTATGACTTGTCAGTCAATGGCGCCTGCCTCATTCCCTCGAACCGTATCGTGCCAATGGCGGATACGGTGAGACTTCCGGCGCGTTCCTCCGCTTCCTGAAACCCCTCGTAACCATCAAGGAGAACTCCCATGCCACAGGGAATCTCACTCCAGGAAGTCGTTCCCTTCGGACGATCTCTTGAGGAATATGCCCGGATGTTTGCACTCACACCTGAAGAGCTGGCCACCTGCCGTTTCCTCGGAGCCGCGGATGGGCCCGCCGGATTCAATGCGGAATTGACCGCCCGGGGCGGACGGGTGATTTCCACTGATCCCATCTATCGGTTCACGCGCCTCGAACTGCGGCAACGCATCGATGAGACAACGGAGACTGTTATCAGGAAGGTGAGGGAACGCCGGGACGGTTTTCACTGGGAGGACGGAGACTATCCGTCGCCGGAGGCGTTACGGGAAGCCCGGCTGTCCGCCATGAGCCTGTTCCTCAATGACTATGAAACAGGCCTTGAAGAAGGGCGATATGTGGATGCTGAACTTCCATGTCTTCCCTTCGAGGACAATGCCTTCGACATCGCGCTCTGTTCTCACTATCTGTTTCTCTACAGCGAAATCATCGACTTCGAGGCGCACCTCGCTGCCATCACCGAGCTCCTGCGGCTGGCACCCCAGGTGCGAATCTATCCCGTGGTGAATATCGACTCGAGTCTTTCAAGGTGGCTGGAGCCGGTCCTCGAAAAACTGAAGCGTGCCGATTACCAAACCGAGTTGATTCCTGTGCCAACCCGGGTTCTGCGCAACAGCTACAAAACGTTGAAGATTACTCGTAGCCCAACGAGTGGTTGAGAGACTGGAGAGACCGCCGGAACAAAGCGGGCCGCTTGCAAAACCACGTCTCGATCTCACCGGACCAGTAGTCTTCATGGTTCGTGCGCCGGCCGGAGAAGGTCAGTGTCTCCTCATCGAGGCAGGCATTGATCAGCTCTTGTGGATTGGCGTCGGAGCGATCCACAAGGCTCGCGATGGAACGCATGGCGGCGGTTTGCTTCTCCGTCCCATTGGCACCACTCAGGTCTTCAAAGGAGACAATGGCATCGGCATCGGCACTCGTCCACGCCACGGTGCGTTCCAGCACCTCGCGCACTTCGTCTCCTCGTGCGTTGAGAAAACCCGTCACCATTTCCGCCCCTTCCATTTCCCGCCACGGCTCGTTATGAGACTTTGCCCATCGTCCCGTCTCGCGAACCCACCGGGCGAAGGAAACGGTAACGTCTCTCAGATTTCGCCTCGTGTGTAGTATGGAGAATCCACTTCGCTTTAGTAGATCCGCGCGTCGTGGACCCAGATGCGAAGCGGCGAAACAGCCCTCTTCCACAAGCGCCACCGACTCCTCCAGAGGCATGACGACTTCAAGCCCTCCTTCTTCGCGACGGCGCGCCTCGCGGTCTCTGGCGCGATTGTAGTCCGTATAGTTTCCCCGCTTCAGATGGAGTCCGGAATCCCGCAGGCCCAACTCCGCCAGAACTCGTCCCGCGAGGTGGGTGCCGGACTTGGGAATTGAGCAAATAAGGACCTTCATGGGACGAGGCGGCGTCAAAAGCCTTTGACCATCACGGGTTTCAGCTCATTCTTCAGCAAGAGGAAGGAGTGCCCCATGACCGAAGGGGTAAGCCAGCGGATTCTCATCGGTATTGCAAGTGTCGTCGTGATTGTCGCGGGAATGAAACTCGCGGCGGGAATCATCGTCCCCTTCATCCTTGCCGTCTTTATCGCTATCCTCGCGTCTCCCGCGGTCTACTGGATGAACCGGCGGGGAGCTCCCACCTGGCTTGCCGTCATCCTGGTCATACTTCTGACCGGTGGCGCCCTGATGGGAGTGAGCGCCGTGCTCGTCCAGTCCTTTGGGGAAATCCGGCAGGATCTTCCGGAGTACCAGCGGAAATTCGATGAACAATATGCAAAGATCGTCGAAGTGGCGGGAAGCCGTGGTATCGAGGTTCCGGAGGGAATAGGCTTCAACCTCATTGATGCCGAGACGGCGACCACACTCATCGCGGAAGGATTCGAATCCGCAACGGCTCTGCTGGCCAACGGCGTTCTGATCCTCTTGATGGTGGTATTCATCCTGTTGGAAGCGTCAGATTTTCCCGACAAGGTGCGCGCCGTTTCCAAACGACCGGACCAGTCCCTCGGAGATCTGGATTTTCTCGCGCGTCAGGTTTTCCGCTATTTCTTCATCAAGACACTCACGAGCCTGGGCACAGGGCTGATTATCTACTTCTGGCTTCTGTTCTTCAACATCGACTATGCTCTGCTGTTGGGCCTCCTGGCGTTTCTGCTGAACTATATCCCCAATATCGGCTCACTCATCGCCGCAATACCCGGTGTTCTCCTCGCCTTCATCACACAGGACATTGGAACCGCCATCTGGGCGGGAGTCGGTTATCTTGCCGTCAACAACGTCATTGGAAACCTTGTCGAGCCGCGCGTTATGGGCGAAGGCCTTGGGCTTTCCACTCTGGTTGTGTTTCTTTCACTGGTGTTCTGGGGATGGGTCCTCGGACCCATTGGAATGTTGCTGAGTGCCCCGTTAACAATGGCCGTGAAAATTGCCCTCCAGGCCAATGAAGACACGCGTCCGCTGGCATTGATGCTGGGCTCCGGCAAATACGTTCGTCAGATGGCTGCCCAACAGGAAAGTGGAGCCGTGAAAAAGTCCGTTGAAGATGATAACACCGAATAGGCGGAGAATCGGCTACCGGATCCACCAATCCTTCACGACCCCGCCGGAAGCATTTCCTATTCGCGCCAGCCTCTCGACGCATCCATGTTGCCGGAAGGTGTCAGCCAGACGTTCTTGAATCCCGGACGAAGCAGAATCGCCGAGACGTGATGAAACAGCGGCGCCACGGCCACTTCCTCCTCCACCAGCAGGCGCTCTGCGGCAACATAGCTTTCAAGACGCCTTGCCGGGTTCGCTTCGTTACGTGCCGCATCCAGCAACTCATCGTATCGCGCGTTCTTCCATCCACCGTAATTCTGAATCGTTTCCGATTCAAAGTTCTCCAGAAACGTCATGGGATCCAGATAGTCACCATACCAGGACAAACGTGTCAGAACAAACTCGCCGGACCGCATCCGATTCACGACCTGACCCCATTCCTGATTGTCCAGTTCCACCTCGACGCCAAGGTCCGCCTTCCATCGCGACTGGAGCATCTCGCAAATGTCGCGATTAATACCAGCCGTACTGAACATGAACTCGATGCGGGGAAGCTTCCCGTTGCCGGACTTGGCAAGAAGCTTTTTCGCTTTGGAAGTGTTTTCCATGTGGCCGGATGAATCGATCAGTTGCGGAGCAATATCCCGGTAATCACTGCCGTCGGGAAGAGTCATGCCTGGCGGAACGATTCCAAGTGCAGGCGTCTCGCCCAGGCGCGTGACGCGTTCGCACAACAATGAACGATTCGAGGCAAGAGAGAATGCCTTGCGCACATTGACGTCGTCGAAAGGAGGAATGCGTGTGTTAAAGATCAGATAAGTTGTTGCCAGCGAAGGAAGCCGTTGAAACTCCGGACGTCCCATCCAATAGTCCGCCTCGCGGTTGGGAACACTCAAAACCAGGTCGATATCGCCCGCCTCGAAAGCGGCTATCTCAGAAGAATCGTCTTCGATCTGCATGAAGACGATTTCCTCCAGCTTCACATTCCCTGCATCCCAGTATGTCGTGCGCCTCGTCAGGGCGATGCGTTCCTTGGGGCGGTTTTCAGCCAGAACAAACGGTCCGTTTCCGACAAACGTGTCGGGAGTCATCCACCATCGCTCGCCATGGGCCTGGATCGTTTCCTCGTGCAACGGATGCCAGGACGGATGATTGACGAGGCTTGGAAAGAAAGGCGCAGGCGAAACAAGCCTGATTTCAAGTGTGTGGTCGTCGATGGCGGCAGCCCCGAAGCCTGTATCATCTTCGCCGCGACTTTCGAAGAAATCGCGGCCGCCTTCAAGAAAGTTATAGACCATCATCGCATACTGCGCTCTGGTGTCCGGAGTCAGAATGCGGCGAAGAGAATAAACGAAATCGCCGGCAGTGACCGAATCTCCGTTCGACCAGGTCAGACCATCACGAAGATGAAAGGTCCAGACGGTATAGTCTTCATTGTGCTCCCAGGACTCCGCCGCTCCAGGAAGAGGCTGCATGTTTTCATCGAGTCGAACGAGGGGTTCGAACAGATGATTGAGAATCTTGAACTCGGCAATGTCCCACGCCAGGTTCGGATCCAGTGTCTTTGGCTCCGAAATGTTGACACGCAGAATTTGCTCAATTTCTCCTGAAACACCGGACTCCGTTTCCCGTTTCCCGGAAGTGCATGCGCAGAGCATCGAGAAAAAGGAGAACGCGAAAAGAAATCTTCGTATCACCGCACCCACCTCGCATGAGTCAGGTCCACACCACTGAGTGGTGACATCACGACACCTTCAAGACCGTCGCGCATCATGACAGCTTCCACATAGTCATAGAGAGGCACAACAATCGTGTCTTCCTCCACCAAAAGGCGCTCCGCCTGAACGAGATACCCGATTCGTTTGTCAGGATCGACCTCGGCACGCGCCTTGTCCAGGAGGAACTTGAACCGGGGATTGGCATATCCCGACGAATTCAGATCGCTTCCCGGTTCGAACGTATCAAGGAACGTCAGCGGGTCGAGATAGTCGCCCACCCAGCCACCACGCTTGATATCGAAATCATGTTTCTTTTTCCGTTCAAGATAGACTCCCCATTCCGTATTCTCAAGGCGGACATCGAGATCCAGATGAGTCTTCCACACGGACTGCAGAACTTCCGCAATGTCACTGTGAGCCTCCATTGTGTTGAACAGGTAGGAGGTTCTTGGAAGAGGCTTCCGGCTGCCGTAACCCGCCTCGGCAAGAATCCGCTTTGCTGCAGGAATTCGCTCTTCAAGCGGCCTCTGATCCACCACCGGACCGGCAACATCGCGATAGTCTTCGCCGCTTGAAAGAACCATACCCCGAGGCACGAATCCACTGGCGGGTCGTTCTCCCCGACCGGTGATGCGTTCCACAATCAGGTCCCGGTCTACAACCAGCGCCGCCGCTTTTCGTAACGCCGGATCGTCGAAAGGTGGTCGTGTGACATTGAACGAAACGTAATAGATCGCCAGCTTCGGTCCGACAAAGGCATCGGAACGCTTTAACAATTGCTCCGCTTCACGATTGGGCAGCGAGTTCGTGATATCGATATCGCCTGACTCATAGGCGGCAATTTCCGTCGGTTCGTTTTCGATAAACCGGAAAACAGCTCCTTTGAGATGAACATTTTCGCGATTCCAGTACGTAACGGATTGTTCCAGGACAATTCGGTCCTTCGGACGAAACTCCACAAGTTTGTATGCGCCATTGCTGATCAGTGTATCCGGTTTTTCCCACCAGCCGTCGCCATGCTCCTCAACAGTGCGGCGATGCAGAGGGTACCAGCTTGTGTGATTGGCGAGGCTCAGAAAATACGGTGTCGGATTCTTGAGCTTGATCACCAGCGTGTGATCGTCCGGCGCCGACAGACCCAGGAGTGAAGGGTCCTTTCCTCCACCGCGATAGAACTCCTCTCCGCCTTCCAGAAAACTGTACACCATCAAGGCGTACTCCGCCGCCGTAGAGGGTGTGATGATTCTTCGAACGGCGAAGATGAAATCGTCCGCTGTAACCGGATCCCCGTTCGTCCAGACCGCATCGGAGCGAAGCCGGAACGTCCAGGTGCGGTAATCATCGCTGTGCTCCCACGATTCCGCGGCGGCGGCAACCGGTGTCAGGTCGGCACCCAGACGCACCAAAGGCTCAAAAACGTTCATGAGCACACGGTGCTCAGGCACCCCGTAAGACTGATTGGGGTCGAGGGTCGAGGGTTCGCCGCCAAGGTTCACACGAACAATGTTCTCACCGGAGCCTGACTGACGGCCGCCGGAGGAATTCGATTCAGATCTGTCCGAATTACCGCAGGCAGCCAACAGAAAGGCTGCCATGATGCCAAGAAACGCCTGGACCGAACGCATGAAAACGACTCCCCGGTGAGATGATTCAACGTCTCACCGGTGCAAAGCGCGGTTCAAGCGCTGATTCCGTCCGTGTCGGCGGTCCTGGAAAATGCGGGTCGCCTCCCCCGTAAACAGAAGGCCGCACCCGCTCTCATGTTCTTCATGACACGCGTCAACCGCGTCTCGGAAATACTACGGCTTAGTTGCCGAAAGACATCCAGTCATCCACTCCGGAGGGCTGTTGCCCTTTCCACCACTGCAGCAACTCAACAAGAGCTTCAGGATCGTTTGTCGGCACGGAGTTTCCAAAAACATCGTCCCGGTTCAGTCCGTGACAATTGGCGCAGCTGCGAATTTCACCCGGCTGAAAAGTCAGCCAGTAGCGCTCGCGGACAACCGGCAATCCATCCATGTCCGTCGTCTGCCAGGACAGTGCTCGGGAAGCGGGCACAAAAGCCGCCATCGAACCATCATCGCCCAGCCGGACTGATCCGGTGGGTGCACCCGGGTTCTCAGGTCCAACAACCGTTTCCATGGCCTTCGCAAGAACACGCCGTCCGTCCCGGACATCATATCCGCGAATCTGCAGTCCTTCAAAGAACTGCATCCACGCCAGTTCCTGCGTGGGAAACATACCGTCCGTTGTTTCGTGAGAACTCCACTCAATACCCAGACGGTAGTCCTGCTGCTCATCGGCACGAACTGTCACGTCACGGCTGACAACCAGCGCCAGTTCGTTGTCGCGCAACCACTGTCGCAGCTCTTCCTCGCCTGCGGTCCCTCCCAGCTCGGTGTGAATAATGTTGGTCTCAATGGAGGGGAGAATCGTCTGGTGCGGAGTGGGGCGAGTACGCGCAACCACCTCGACGGGCTGAAGTTCCCACATCAATCCGTTATATTCAACGTCCCGGAAACGAAAATTGTCGAAATAGGATACATTCTCTGTCACGCCGCCGGGAATCAGATAATCCGCAGGTTCAAAAACACCGTCACCACGATCTTCCAGCTTTCGAACACGGTAGTTGTAGCGGCTGTTGTAAACATAGGGAGCGGGAGACGGCTGTTGGGAAATCACGTCATCATCTCTGAACGGACTTTCACTGTGAGCGGCCCAGAGTGTCCCGTCGCTCGCCGGCATCGGATCGCGAAAAAGTCCGACGTGGTCAGCCGTCGGGGTCGAACTGTCTGGCAACGGAAC
>JANQSL010000031.1 GCA_028284075.1 Candidatus Sumerlaeia bacterium
CGCTCCGCTTCAGCACTTTTTCCTTCAAGGGCTTGGGCCGGACCCGTTTCAGTCCATGTATGCCGGGATGTTCGAGGGAACATGGTATAACTATCTCCCAATGCCGTGGAGGCGGTCGGCAGTCCTGCGGATAGATACGGCTGAAAGATGCGAAGCGACGCTGAGACTCATCGTGGAGCCTGTCGACTCCGACTTTGACGGCGTCAGGAGGGGCTACCTGCATGCTCAATACTTCGAGATGCTTCCAACGGAAGGCGGTCTGCACTATCCGATTTTGAACAGGGAGGGAACGGGACAGATCGTTGGTTTCTATCTGGCGACGGAAGGTCTGAAAGGGGCGCCGGTCTGGTTGGAGGGGGACGAGAGAATTTGGGTCGACGGCGAGCTTGTTATCCATGGGACCGGTACGGAAGATTATTTCAACTGCGGTTGGTATGCCGTTGAAAATCGATTGAATCGCGCCGGGGTGCATCCCACTCACGGTTTTCCCGTTTACGGCGAAACTGACGACACAATGCAGGCGACAGCCTATCGCTGGCATCTCGATGATCCTGTTCCCTATGGAGACCGGATCGACGCGAAGCTCGAACATGGTCCGCAGAACGACTGGGATGCGGATTATCGCAGTGTGGTTTTTTTCTACGATACGGACCCGGAGGCAGCGGTCATTGCCGTTGAAGTTCCGACCGGAACTCAGGCCATCGACTATGTCGGCAAAAGTTTGATTCGATGGGCCTTTACGGATCCTTCGCAAGGGCTGGAAGCCATCGAACGAACGGCATCCGAAAATACGGATCCTCTCGTCGAAAGCCTGCTTCATGGAGCGCGGGAATATCTCTCGTTTGTTGCCAACCCCGACTCAGATCCTTCGGCAGCGTTGTCGGCGCACATCAGACATTGTCGCCATACCGCTGAGACCCTGACCGATTCCGCCGGGGAGCGGGCCGCCGATGCTCGGCTTGCAATTGCGATTCTGGAGCGTGCCCGGCACGACGCTTCGCGGCGTTATTCCGCGGCAAACGGCATGAGACCCGGCGACGAAGTGATTGTCGAGTCCCGCGATCCGCTCAGTAGCGTGACTCCGGCACCGATGTATTCGGAGTCAGAGGACTTCACCCACAGCACGGCAAAGACGGACGATCCGCGTCTCATCGGAACCGGTACGCGGTTCACACGCGGCGCTGCGGGCTCGTATGCGCGCTTCGTGCCGGCTGTGCCAACATCGGGCCGCTATGAGGTGTTCGTTGCGTTTTCGTTCGGCTCCAATGCCTCGGATACCCGGTACCTCGTGAAACATGCCGGGGGCGAGGAGATGATCCCGCTTCCGCAACGCGGCCGGCTTGGAACTCCAAATGCCAATGGAGACCAATGGATCAGTTTGGGGGTCTTTCCGTTTGAACAGGGAACAGATTTGGAAACCGGGAGCGTGACTCTATTGGCTGGAACGACCGGTACCCGACCCAGCGATGAATTCGAGTACCGTGCATACGCAGATGCTGTCCGGTTGGTTTTTATGGGCGAATAAGTCAAATTGACCGCTGCCACTTTATCGAAGGCGGAAGCGGCTTGTCAGTGAACGATTTTGTGGATGGCGAAGAAGGCCGCTTTGCGTACGTTCTTGTCGCGGTCCTGAAGTATTTTCAGAAGCAGTGGTGCGAGCGGTTTGGCGGCATCTCCCAGCTCGCCCAACGCATAGGCCGCGGCTTCCCGCACTCGCGGAGCGGAATCTTCCAGCGCAAGCTCCAGCAGATCGAGACGGATCTCACTGTCAAACGATCCCAGACTTTGTACGGCCTCGTAGCGCTCCTCGATGCAGTCGCTCTTCAACATGTCAGCCACGGATTTTGCGGCAGCAGTTTCGTCGATGGCCACTTCGCCTGATTCGAAAAGATCGTGGTCCGTTTTGGCTTTGCTATGAGCCTCGTACTCCGCGCGGCAAGGCGCCATGTCCTGCTCGTGAGTGTTCCGGATACAGCTGACGGCGATGCGGGCCTGGCTGCGGACATGGAAGTCTCGATCCTCTATCAGTTTTTCCAGTTTGGGAAGCGCATCGGTGGAACCGGGACCGATTCGGCCCAGGGCGTAACAAGCGGCTTCGCGAATCGCCGGGCGCCCGTCCTCCAGCAGTTCGCAAATCGGCATGACAGCATGCTGTGCATCGCTGGTGATTGCGGCAAGTGAGTGTGCCGCGGGTTTGCGCACCGCAAGCCGACCGTCCGCGTGGGCGCGGATCAGGTTCAGGATACAATGCGTGTCTGCCAGCCCGATGCGCCGTATTGCATTGGCGGCAGCCCAACTGACGACTGGTTGACCTTCGCAGACGATAGCGGTCAGAGAGGGTATGGCGGTCCGTGCGGAACGACCGGATTTGCCCAGCAGTGTGGCTGCATCGATTCGGCTTTTTTGATCCGGCGATCCGAGGTCCATCATCAGTTGATGAATGGTTTTGGAGAGTGAAGCCATTGAGGCAGCATACATTGGGTGTCTCGTTATAACCGATTGCGAACAAATTGTAAGCAAGACTGATACTGAGGAAACAACTTCCAGCAGGTGGGCACAAGGGTTGAAAGCGATTGTGCAATCGAAAACGCCCCACTGTACGCTAGCGAATGCCTCTTGCGCGTCTCCAGCCGCACAGCGACCGTCACCGCTGTCATGTAATTCAGGGGAATGTGTATATCCAATGACCGGAACCACCATCAAGACTGACAAACTCGTGAAGGAATATGGCGGGAACCGGGTTGTCGATCAGGTCTCCCTGGAAGTGTCCACAGGTGAGATTGTCGGTCTGCTGGGGCCTAACGGTGCCGGCAAGACAACCACCTTTCGGATGATGATCGGGTTCGAGACGCCAACGGCCGGAAGTGTCCATTATAACGACGAGGATATCACGACCCTGCCGATTCACTTACGGGCCAGGAGAGGTGTCAGTTATCTGGCTCAGCAGACCAGTATCTTTCGCCGGATGACAGTTCGGGATAATCTCAAGGCGGTCCTCGAGGCCCACAAGGTTTCCTCCGGCGAGATTCGTGATACGGTTGAGCGGCTGGAAGAGGAGCTTGGAATCGGTCATTTGCGCCGTCGCGTGGCGGAGCGGCTTTCCGGCGGGGAGATGCGCCGCGTGGAAATTGCCCGGGCACTTACAACGAAGCCAAAATTCCTCTTTTTGGATGAGCCTTTTGCGGGGATTGATCCAAGGACGATCGAAGACATTCAGCAGATCATCGCTTCGCTGAGAGATAAAGGGTTGGGAATTCTCATTACCGATCACAATGTCCGTGAAACCCTTCAAATCACGGATCGCTCCTACATGCTTTTGAAGGGTGTCGTCACCGTCAGTGGTACGGTCGAGGAGATCGCGGCGAACGAGGAAATCCGCCGGGAGTACATTACTGAGCGGATTGTCAGGGACTTGGAGGCCAGTCGCCGAGAGGGATAGGCGAAGATTAGGCGAACAACCTCCTTGACCCCTTTCCGGTGATCAGACCAGTCTTTGGTGCAGAAGACACGACGGCATTTCCCATGAACCGCCCGACAGATCCAACACCCTCTTTCGGCACCGATGTTGACGATGACGCTCAGTTGCGGCCCGGAAGTATTTCCGAGTTTATAGGCCAGCGTGCCGTTGTCGAAAACCTGCTGATCTTTATCGAAGCAGCCCGGAAACGCGGCGAAGCTCTCGACCACCTCTTGCTGTACGGGCCCCCAGGTCTCGGAAAGACGACGCTGGCTCACATTGTTGCGGTCGAAATGGGTACGAGTCTGCGCTCCACAAGCGGACCGATCATTGAGCGCAAGGACGACCTGGCCGCAATCCTGACAGACCTCAAACCGGGTGATGTTCTTTTTGTCGACGAAATTCACCGGCTGAATCGTGTCGTGGAGGAATGCCTCTATCCGGCAATGGAGGATCGCAAGATCGACATTATTATCGGCGAGGGTCCGCACGCAAAATCCATCAAGCTGGACGTTGCGCCTTTTACCCTCGTGGGTGCCACGACGCGCGCGGGAATGCTGACAGGGCCGCTGCGCTCGCGGTTCGGCATCACACAGCGGTTGAATTTCTATGGGCCGGAGGAAATGCAAACGATCGTGGCACGTTCTTCACGGATCCTCGGCTGCCAGATTGAAAACAATGCCGCGATGCTGCTGGCGAGACGGTCGCGCGGCACCCCTCGTATTGCGAATCGTCTGCTGCGGCGAGTGCGTGACATCGCGGAAGTACGTCACGAAGGCCGCATTTCGATTGATGTTGCTGAGGACGCACTCCGCCTGCTGGACGTCGATTCGATGGGGCTGGATACTCAGGATCGCGCGTTTCTCGAATGTCTTGTCCACAAGTTTGAAGGCGGCCCCGTTGGCCTGAATACACTGGCCGTAAGCCTGAGCGAGGACGATGACACTCTGATCGATGTCGTTGAACCCTATTTGATTCAGATCGGTTTTGTGGCCCGGACTCCTCGCGGACGCGTGGCAACAAAACTGGCATGGGAGCACCTGGGCCTCAAACCGCCGGAGCAGCTTCCCACCGATCACGTTGTTGATCTGTTTGAGGACGAAGGTTCATAAATCCTCTCGGTTCGGGCCAGGAGAAGTTCGAGGTCGCTCTGAGGAGCCGCCTTGATCGCGGCTCGAAAGTCGAGGGCCTTGACAGGTCACAGGTTGCGCCAATAGCCTTCGGGCCGGGTCGTCATGGCTGTCGTTTTTCCACCGACCCCCTGACACAGAGCCACAACAGGTTACCCGCTCGCCCGCCCGCCCCCCCTCGGCTACCGGGAAACGTTTAACTGTTGGAGGCATCCTCTCCCATGTCCATTCAAGAGAGTACCAAAAGCGGCAAGAAATACGAGGTGGACGGCCAGGTGCATGAAGCGCCGGTCCCGCCGACCGATGTGAATGCCAATGCATCCGGTTATCGCGAGAATTTCGACCTGAATCATCGCGATCTTCGCACCGGCGAGTTCTGGCAAAGGATTCCCGCATACTCCCAAGTCCCCGAGGAGATGTTTCTCGATCACACCTGGCAGCTCAAGAATTCCATCACCAGTGTCGACAAGATGCTCGATACTCTTCGCGATATTGTCACGGAAGAATTCTACGACGATGTGAAGAAGGGATTCGCGAGCGCTCCCATGGCGGTTCGTGTTTCTCCCTATGTCATGTCGCTGATCGACTGGGAAAATCCCTACGGAGATCCTCTTCGCCGGCAGTTCATTCCGCTTTCCTCCGCGCTCCAGGAGGACCACCCGGAGCTGCACCTCGACACACTGAAGGAGCAGGACGATTCACCTGTCTTTGGTTTGACGCATCGTTACCAGGACAAGGCTCTTTTTCTCGCGCTGGATATCTGCCCCGTCTACTGCCGCTACTGCACTCGCAGTTACGCTGTTGGTTTCGATACGGAAGAAGTCGAGAAAGTCAAGCTGGCGCAGGATGAAAAACGTTATCTGCATGTGTTCGAGTATGTGCGTTCACAGCCGCAGCTTGAGGATATTGTGATCAGCGGCGGAGACGCCTACATGCTGCGGCCGGCCCGTATCAAGCTCATCGGCGAAACGCTGCTGAACATTCCCCATGTTCGCCGGATACGTTTTGCCACCAAGGGGCCGGCCATCATGCCCATGAAGATTCTGACCGACCATGCATGGTACAGCGCCGTGCGCGACGTGGTCGACATGGGCCGGAAGCTCCACAAGGAAGTTGTGATCCACACACACTTCAGCCATCCGAACGAGTGTACTGAAATCAGCAAACGTGCCATGGACAAACTGTTTGAGGACGGCATTCGTTGCCGCAACCAGGCCGTTTTCCAGCGGGGCGTGAACGATGACCCTGAAACAATGGTGCTACTGACGCGGCGGCTTTCATATGTCAACGTTCAGCCTTATTATGTTTATATGCATGATCTCGTAAAGGGTGTGGAAGACCTGCGCACGACGCTGCAGAGGGGCATGGATGTGGAAAGATTTGTGCGTGGCTCAACAGCCGGTTTCAACACGCCGAACTTTGTTGTCGATGCGCCAGGCGGCGGCGGCAAACGTCAGATTCACAGCTACGAGCACTATGACCGGGAAACCGGCATTAGTGTCTATACCGCTCCCAATGTCAAACCCGGCACTTTTTTCCTCTATTTCGATCCCTTCGACACGCTGAGTGAGCAGGTTCGCAAGGCCTGGAAAGATCCGAAGCAGCGTGAGGAAATGAAACAGGCCGCTCTTGACGCGGCGAAGAAGGAAGTCGGTCACAGCACGCTCTAGTGTGACGAAACAGTCAACAGCCGGCTTCGGACGGTACGATGTCGGAAGCCGGCTGTTGTTTGGGCCTGGCTTTGCAGGTGTGCTTCGCTTTTCCTGCCAACTATCAGTCGCAGTGTGACGACTTGCCTTCACACACTCTGTCATGAAAACATTAGATCCGGCTTTGTCAGTCCGGCAGGGAGATGTCTGCCTCTAGCTTCTGGAGTCGTCGTGAATGGTCCCCTGAAGAAACCATCAACTTTGTCCGCTCTTTAAAAGGTTTCCGTGCCGGGGATGAATACCGATCCGTCTGCTTCATCGAGGGGGTTCGCGATTTCCTGACTGCCTGTAGTGCCAACACCGCATTCGTTCGTCTCATCCTGAGTGACAGGCTGCTGACGTCGCCCGTTGCCAATGGAAAAGTCCGGGAACTGGTGGCGGGTGGAATGCCAGTTACAATGATGACTCCGGAGCAGTTCAGAGTCCTTTCCCACGCCCGGCGCGCGTCAGGAATTGCAGCGATTATTCGAACCTCGACGAGACGTTTGCATCATCTC
The DNA here is from genome assembly GCA_028284075.1 of Candidatus Sumerlaeia bacterium. Lineage (GTDB taxonomy): Bacteria > Sumerlaeota > Sumerlaeia > SLMS01 > JAHLLQ01 > JAJFLJ01. The sequence goes on from JANQSL010000031.1 coordinate 6,794, forward strand.
AAGGCTCGAAGCGCACCCTGTTGGCTCGCCGTCGGGGCTATTCGAAATCCAGGCAACCTCGGTACACTGATTCGCAGCGCCACAGCTTTCGGAGCAGGCGCCGTAATTCTACTGAACAGGGAAACCGATCCGTGGAATGAGGATGTGATTCGTGCCGGAATGGGAACCCACTTTCGACAAACGTTTGTGCACGCCACCGCGACTTCCCTCAAACACTGGACACGGCGTCACGGGGTTGATCTTGTCGGAGCAACACCTGATGCCGAGGGCATGCTTGGGGCGACTTCCTTGAGGCATGGAACCGTATTCCTGCTTGGTGAAGAGCGAAAGGGTCTCACACCCGCCATGAAGCGGCTTTGTGACAGACTTGTGTGTGTTCCAATGGAAAGCGGTGTCGATTCTTTGAATGTTGGTGTTGCCGGGAGCCTCTTTCTCTACGAGGCGGTTCGACAAACGAGGTCTGAAATGGATGGACAAAACTCCGGTTCATGACACTCTGTGCTTTCCGGAGAATAAACAGCCCCGGTCTTTTGACCGGGGCTGTTCAATTTCCTGTCCCTTTCATTGTCCTACAACGCTTCTTCGCCCGTCTCGCCGGTTCGAATCCTCTGGGCTGAGTCGAGGGGTAAAACGAAGACTTTGCCATCGCCGATATTGCCCGTATGGGCTTTTTCCGTGATGACCCTGACAATGTCGTCCACTGCTGAGGCGGGAACGGCGATTTCAATGCGGACCTTGGGTACGAAGGAGACATCGTACTCGGCGCCACGATAGATTTCTTTCTGCCCCTTCTGGCGACCGTATCCTTTCACTTCGGTGACAGTCATCGCCTGAACGCCAATCTCCTTCAGACCCGCCTGAATATCCTCGAGCTTGTAGGGCTGTGTAACGGCCACGATGTATTTCATGTGCTGATTCTCCCTTCAGGCTTCCACAGTTTGAGTTGTTGGTGCAGGAGCGGGAGCGGGGTGACCGGGTGTGGCCGACGAGCCACCGTGCCCGATATAACCTGAATCGGGGTAGGCGGAGAGGCCGTGCTCACCGATGTCCAGCCCTTCGTGCTCTTCCTCTTCAGAGACCCGAAGACCGACAGTGGCCTTGATGAGGCCAAAGATGACGAAGCCGCTCGCAATACAAAACACAAAGACCGAAAGAGTTCCGATCAACTGAGCAACAAGCAGCTCGGCTCCGCCGCCGAACAGCAGTCCGTTGCCGGTGGTGCCGGGTGCGAACCTGTCCTGAGCAAACAACCCGACAGCGATGGTTCCGAAAGCGCCGCAAACACCATGAACGGAGATGGCACCAACCGGATCGTCAATTCTTACCTTGTCAAAGAACAGAACGGACAACACGACGAGTCCTCCGGAAACCGCTCCGATGATGAGCGATGAGACGGGAGAGACAAATGCGCAGGGAGCCGTGATCCCGACAAGGCCCGCAAGAACTCCGTTGAGAGTCATGCCCAGGTCGTAGGTCTTGAACAGAATTCTGGAGGTGATCAATGCTCCCACCGCGCCGGTGGCCGCGGCGAGCAGCGTGTTCATGCCGATCAGAGCGATTTCCGGCACGGCCGCCATGGTGGAACCGGCATTGAAGCCGAACCAGCCCAGCCACAGGATAAACATCCCCGCCGTTGCCATGGGGATCGAATGGCCGGGAATGGCACGAACCTCTCCGCCGGGGCCGTAGCGTCCCTTGCGCGCACCGACCAGGAAGGCTCCGACGAGTGCGAGCCATGCCCCGGTGGAATGAACGACCGTGGATCCGGCAAAGTCCCACATGCCTTTCTCCGCCAGCCATCCACCGCCCCATATCCAGTGTCCCACAACGGGGTAGACGATGGCTGTCAAAAGGCATGAGTAGATCAGATAGGCGGTAAACTTTGTACGTTCAGCCATTGCACCCGACACGATTGTGACAGCGGTTGCCGCGAACATGACCTGGAAAAAGTACTTGGCATAAAGTGGAACCCCCGCCCAGCTGATGGATCCATAGACGCCCTCATAAGCGTCCGTTGCCGGGGAGTTGTCGGCTCCCGCGAGGAAGAAACCGGTGGTTCCGAAGAAGCCGTTTCCATCGCCAAACATGATGGCGAATCCGACCGCGAAGAACGCAATGGAGCCGACACAGAGGTCCAGGATGTTCTTCATCATGATGTTATTGGTGTTTTTGGCCCTCGTGAAGCCTCCCTCGACGAACGAAAAGCCAAGTTGCATGATAAACACCAGGCACCCGCAGACAACGACCCAAAGCGTATCCAGCATGACGGAATGATTCGCAATCAGTCCTGCCGTTTCAGCGCTGTATTCCTGAGCCATTGCGGCGGCCGGCAGCAGTACGAGCAGAGTCGCCAGCGCCTTGACCGGCAATGGTATCTTCTTTGTTCCTGGCATGAGTGTATTCCTTTCCCGGTTTTCGAAACAAAACCTGTTGGGAGTCGGGGACGGAGCGGTTTCCGGATAACCGGGCCGCTCCGGTTCCTCTTTCAATTCAGAATGGTGCCGAGAAGCTGCCCTCGTCCGCTCCGACGATTTCCGGAGTGATAACGATCACGACCTTTGATTTCACGGTATCGCTTTTCTCTTTGGCAAAAATGTATTTCAGGCCGGGAATGTCTTTGAGGAGAGGAAAGCCGACCGTCGACTGGATGTCGTTGGTCTTGTCCAGTCCTCCGATGACAATCGGATAGCCGTCCTTGACGTTTGCCACTGTGTTGACAGAGCGATTCGCGACAATTGGCGTGTCAGTCTGTTTTGAGAAGCCTGTCACGGTATCCATGTTGGCATTGATGGAGAGTGTCACACTCTCCGTTGCGATAAACGGCAGGATTTCGATCGTGATTCCTTCGGAGACTTCGTCGACAATCTCATCCCACTCGTTTACGGAATTAATGGGACCGGAGGCGGGGTTGACGCGCGTAAAGGGAATCGTGGTTGTCGTGCTGATAACCGCCGGAGTGCCCGTTGCGGAACCGCGTGCTCCGCCGCTGAGTCCGCCGGGAATGTCCTCGCTGTTAACCATGGTGACGCGTGTGGAGGTCAGAACCTCTGTATTGCCCGTTTGAACCGTGTAGTTCAGGAAATCAGCAAGGACTCGTGCATCAAGAGTCAGAAGGTTTGTATAAACATCCTGATCGCCTTCGAAGAAATGAACTTCGCTTGTGCCCGAGTGAGTGAGCTCGCCGCCCACAAATCGCTTCCACGCATCCCAGTCGAGACCGATTTTGTAGCGATCCCCCTCATTGATCTCGTAGATATCCACTTCCAGTGTGAGCTGCAGAGGTGGTTTGTCGAACATCTCCAGCGCGAGGAGGTCGTCCGCAATATCCGTCGGATTTTCGACAATATAGATGCTGTTGGTGGAGTCATCGGCGAAGGGCGGGAAGAGAAAGGCGCCGACATTGCCGAGCTCGGTTCCTCCGAGGATGGAAACAAGCTCGGACGCTGTT
>JANQSL010000051.1 GCA_028284075.1 Candidatus Sumerlaeia bacterium
GCGAGAGGATTCGCCTCCACCCTCTCCCGGTGAGACGTTTACCGCAGTCGGTCTGTTCACGATGAAAAGCGGCCGGAACGTCTGTCTCGAATACGACGCCGTTGCGCGTTCCGCAGTGGATCAGCGTCACGCGATTCACGGGATTCTTCAAGCCGGTGGCTTTTATGTGAAGTCGGAGAGCGGCGGCCACTCCGTTATCAATGCCGGAAACCTTGCGGGTTTCGTTTTCCATCCGGGACCGGCCCAGGGTCCGGTCAATACATGGCATGCTGAACCGGTCGAACAGGATTAGTCGATAAGCCAGGCGTTGTAGGACGTTTCGGTAAAGTCCGTGCCGAGATACCTCCAGTGCCATGGTTCCTCGATATATCCCGTTTCGTCCGTGTTGTCGCCGGTATAGGTCTGACGGAAACCGAAGCCTGCGGCATTGTCGACCATCCACGCATGTTGAGGATCGGTGTTGCGCAGAAACCCTCCACCGGGGCGTGCAAAGTCGATTGTGGTTCCGAGTTGGTGTTCGCTATGTCCGGGAGGAGCGCTAAAGCGTTGATTCAGGCCCGAGTTTGCGACATTTCCGTCATAGATGTTTTTCTGGGTTGGCCCCGACCTGTAAGGTGAACTGATGAACATGTCCAAACCATCGAGCCGCATGGCATCGATCATGGCCATGGCGTGAGTGAGCGGCTCGGCACGAAGCCGTCGTGTCGTCTGTCCTCCTGCATAGCTCGAAGGAATTGTCACCAGGTCGTCCGGCTCGTAACTGATGGGAATGCCCCACCATCGATTTACGATTTCGTGACCGATCGGAAGATTCCCGTGGAGAGCAATGTTCTCCACATTACTCGGATGAGGACGAGTCAGACCTGTGACCGACGACCATCGTGAGTTGTTTTCAAATGTGAAGTTGAGCCATTCCTCGTCGGATTCCAGGGCGAGGTAGTAATCGCCCTGCACGGCTGTATTCGTTGGCAGATCGCCAATGTCCGCGTTATTGACAGAGGGACCGGTTCTGACATTCAGGTGCGGTACGGAGTGTACGGTCCACGGAACGGGTTCTGTTGCCCCGAGCGGATCGATATCCACCAGGACCGTGGTTAGTGCTCCTTTCTCTCCCGGAACAGACGGTGCCGCGAGCAGTTCCATGGTATTTTCAGGAAGCATTTCCGGACTGGAAACATCAACACGGGGTCCGGCGGCAAGACCTGCTCCGGTCAGAAGCGTTGCCGTGACGAATACGGCGACTCTGTTCATGAGAACCCCTCCTTCTCACTCCTCACGAGGCCCTAAAGCTCAGGAACAGTCGCTGCAACGGCAAATCACGCCTAGATTCCGAACTTGAGGTTGGCGGTAATCGCTATGATCCCGAGAACCCAGATAATCATGCCCCACTCCCGGCAGCCTCGAAAAGCCGCGCTGATATAGAGGTAATACAGAAGTTCAATTCCAAGAAAGATGGTTACGCCAAACTGAAGGGCTCCATGCATGGTTTCTGTTGCAAGATATTCAAGGCGTTCGACCGGGGCGAACATCCCGATGGCGCCATAAACTCCCGCCCAGATGGTGGCGGCGAGCAACAGCACACGCCAGGGCCAGAGAAACAATTCCTCCTGCCGGAAGCGATCCTTCGTTTTTGCCGGATGAAGAGGCGGTTCCGCGGCCTCCTGTGGTGTATGATGCCGGGGTGTATCGGTCACGATGGTCCTTTTGCCTTTCCTCGGTTGGCGGGTGGCTGAAAAATCCACCGAATTGGAGGCAAGATTCAAATCCCCATGCGCCCAATCGACGTTCTTTTCTTCGACGCCGCCTTTACACTGATTCTTCCCCGCACCTCGGTGGGAGAGCAATACGCGTCAATCGCCCGGCGTTTCGGGGTCAAAGCCGACGGCGGCGAACTGGACTCCGGATTCAAGGCCGCCTGGAAAGCGGCCAGGAGCATGTCCAATGGCATTCCCTACGGACGGACGGAGGAGGATGCGCGGCAATTCTGGCGAGGGATCGTGACGGCCGCCTTCGAAAACACGGGTGCGCTTTTGCCTCCGGATCCGTACTTTGAAACACTCTTCTCCCACTTCGAGACGGAGGAGTGCTGGTATGTTCCCGACGATGTTGTTCCAGCCATAAAGCGGGCACGGGAAGCAGGGCTCAGGATCGGTGTATTGAGCAATTTCGATGCGCGTCTTTTTCCGATCCTTGAGGCGGTTGGTCTCGCATCACTGTTCGACCGCACCGTCGTCTCTTGCGAGGTGGGTGTTGAGAAACCTCACCCCTCCATTTATCACCATGCGGAGTCCCTTGCCGGTGCCCCGCCTGATCGTATCGCTCTCATTGGGGATACCCCCTCGGACGACTACCACGGTGCCATTAAGGCGGGCTGGCGTGCCTGTGTGATCGACCGGAGTGGCCAGGTTAATGATATTCCGGCGAAAACGGATCTTGTGAGCGCCGTGGACTTTCTTCTTCAGCCATGAAATCCGTTCCTGAACCATCCGATGTACGCGTGATCGCCGTTCGCCTCACGAACTGGGTTGGCGATACAATCATGAACACGCCGTTTCTTACGCGTCTTCGCGAGACGTTCAAAGAGGCGCGCATCGTTGCTTACGGGCGGACGAACGTGATTCCTCTGCTGCAACACCATCCCGATGTGGACGAAGTTGTTCCCATCGACGATCGCACTCCACAGGGTCGTGGAGCCGCTCTGAAGCACTTGCGCTCCCTGAGGGCCGATCTCGGATTTGCTCTTCCCAACTCGCTGAACTCGGCGTTGTTTCTCTGGCGGGGACGTGTTCGAAACCGCATCGGTTACAATCGTGACGCCCGAAGGTTGTTGCTGACACATCCGATTCCGCTTCGTCCACAGGACCTCGGCGTTCATGAAGTACGATATTACATGCGGCTTCTTTCTCCGTGGGGAGTGACCGGTACTGTGACGCCACAGCTCTCTCTGCATCTGACAAACGACGAACTTGTCGGCATGACAAAGTGGCTGGCGGATCACGGGGCACCCGTCGGAACTCCGGTCATCGGGGTAAACCCCGCGGCGTTCTACGGAACGGCAAAGCGATGGTTGCCGGAACGATATGCGGAAGTCGCGCGCCGTCTTGCAACCACACAGGATGCGAAAGTGTTTGTGACCGGTCTTCCCACGGAACGGGACGTTGCGCAGGCCGTGTGCGACGCGGGAGGTTCCGCGTTTCATAATGCCGCAGGGGAGATGAAGCTCCGGGAACTGATGGCGTTCATTGCTCACTGCAGCCTGTACTTAACGAATGACTCTGGGGCCATGCATGTTGCCGCGGCGCTGAACACACCTCTGGTGGCCGTATTCGGGAGCACTGACTGGGTTACCACAGCACCCTACACGGAAAACGCTCGAATCGTTCGGTCGGAAACGGAGTGTGCGCCCTGTCTTCTTCGAGACTGTCCCATCGACCATCGATGCATGACGGGCGTAACCGTTGACATGGTTCTGGACGCTGCGTCCGCTCTGCTTAGAGCGGGGCACTAGCCGATTTTGCGTTGCGGGACGGTCCGCACCGGGCAGACTCCGCTTGAAGCGCGTTGAGGAGAACACTGCGTGAGCGATATTTCCTCGCCTGGTGAAGCCGGGTCTCCGGAGCCCACTTCGTCCGTTCCTCCGACGAAGTCGCTTGGCGGGCCGCCACCGTCGAATCTCGCCGACTCACAGGGTCCGGTGCTTCCCGGCGGTTTGCCGAAAAAACTGGGAGCCTACCTGCTCAAGGATGAACTTGGACGGGGCGGAATGGGCGTGGTTTACAAAGCCTGGGACGAGCACCTCGACCGTCCCGCGGCCATCAAAGTGTTGTCACCCGTTCTTAAGTCCATGCCGGAGGCCCTTGAAAGACTGAAGACGGAAGCTCGTGCCGCCGCCCGCCTCAATCATCCAAACATCGTTTCTGTCTATGCCTTTGGAGAGGACGAGGGTTGGTCATGGATTGCGATGGAGTTTGTGGAGGGGCGCGATCTCGGAAAGATGATCAAGGCCGTGGGTTCGATCGATCCCGCTCGCGCGGTCAGATATGTCCGGGAGGCTGCGGAAGCACTTGAATATGCCGCACAGCACAAGGTCATTCACCGGGATATCAAACCCTCGAACATCTTCATCGGCAACGATGATCGCGCCCGCGTGATGGACTTCGGGCTTGCCAAGAGAATGGACATGGAGTCCGGCCTGACGGCCACGGGAAGCACGCTTGGCACGCCCGACTACATGTCGCCGGAACAGGCGCTTTCCAAGTCACTCGATCATCGTACCGATATCTATTCTCTGGGTTGCACGCTTTTTTCGTTGTTGTCCGGAAAGCGTCCGTACGGTGGGTCCAGCGTGATGGAAGTCATCATGCAGCACGTGCAGAAGCCACTGGAGGTTCCAAAGGACTGGAACCGCATCGCCGGCGGCCGGTTGACAGATGCACTTGATCGCATGACCCGCAAGGATCAGGACGAGCGTTTTCAGACATGGGCGGAAGTTGCCGCTGCCTTCCGTGACATTGAAACCGCTCTCAAAGGCGGCGTGCCCGTTCAGCCGGTGCGAAGGACAAGAGACAAAAACGCTGTCACGCTCATTGTCGGTGCGGTTGGTGTCGTCGCGGTTGTTGCCGTTGGTCTTGTGTTTTGGGGTTCGCGCGGGTCAGGTGGCCGCTCGTCCACTTCGGCCGCCGCAGCCTGGCCCACGCTGACACCAGCACCCGAAACACAATCGACTCCGCCGCCGGCAGCCACACCTGCCCGCGTTGTGCCGGAGACTGTTTCCAGCGGGCTTGTTCGGCGGGAGGACCTTGTTCGTGCGCTTTACGAAGGCCGCTGGGACGATGCGAGGAAAATGGCGCCGCAACTTGACTCAAATACGGTCGCACCGGGCACTCCCGGTGTGCCGCCTCTAGCCGTTCTTCGTCAGGATCTCGCCATTGCAGCCGGGCAGGCCGCCCGAATCGAGGGTTCTCTTTTCAACCGACCCGACACGGCCTCGCTCACTCCGGAGGAGAAAAACCGCATTGTTGTCGAGCGGCTTCAGGAGCGCGGCACGGAAATGGAATTCGCGGAAGCGTGGGCATCGGTTTTGTTCCTTACATTGAATCGGCATTCTTCCGCGCCGGAACTGGCCAGTTATCTTCAAGACAAATTTCCCCAGGGTCCCGGGACCCGCAAGAACCTTGCAGTCCTTCATGGGGTTGGTATTTTCATGTCACCCGGCGAAGTGAAGCGCTGGGATAATATTCGACCCCAGCCACCGGAGAGTCTGCAGGGTGGCCCTTCCGGTCAGAGGAGCCAGTTTCCCTCGCCGCTTCGCAGGCCACACGGCAATACCGGAACTCAGAGGCAGTGAAGTTGGTCGCAAATCTTTCGTACAGAAGTGCGTTTCGGATTTGGATTTCCGCGACTTCAATCAGGCTCGCTCTATTTCACTGCCCACAGGTCACGACTGGTTCCTGGCGCGGGCGGAATAACGATCGGGTCGTTTTGTAAATCGACGGCAACGATCGTAAAGCTTCGTGACTCATCGGTCTTTTCCTCGACGACCATAACGAGCCGACCCGCATCATCGACATTGCTGAGCGATTCGAAAAAAGTCCCGTTTGTCGGATCATCGTCCATGAGGTCCGGATCGAATGTGCTTGCCAACGACGTGTAGCCTGTTTGCGGATCGAAATGCATGAGCAGGTTTTCACCCTTGGAGGAAAAGCCGCCCATGTTGTCCAGCCCCGTGAGGATCAGCACCTTCGTGCCGTCGGCAAGGGACTGAATGTCAGTTCCACCGAACGCGGAATAGTTGGGCACACCGGGAAACTCATCGAATCCCCAGTCCACGAAGCCGATGGCGGGATTCCAGAAGCTTTCATCGCGGGTCACGACAGGGACAGGTCCTTTGCCGGCTTTCCGGGGTGAAGCAGGCGCGTCGGCGATTGCAAGGCGTTCAACGAACAGCTCGCGGTCGGCGAAGTCCACATTGCCATCGTCATCCATGTCCGCCTGGTCCTGATCCCATTCAGGCTTTGGCGTGAGTCCTGCAAAGAACGTGAAGAATGCTTTGGCATCCGCGCGGTCGACAGTCCCGCTGCCATCGGCGTCTCCCTTTGCCATGTTCGCAGTAACGTTGTTGAGGTCAACGGGTCCGCTGAACCAGAAGATGGCGCTGATGACGGCAGGAACCGGGCTGCCGGGATCAATGAGCAGGCCGCCGGAGGAGAGCCAGCTGTCCTCCATCAGGGAGTTTTCCGTCAGAAACCCCACCCCTTCCTTGTTGTCGAAGGGATCTCCGTCGCCACGCATCAAGGAACGCGGGCTGTACAGGTCCGTGATCGAGCGGCCCCAGTCGCGCCATGAGCCGAGTTGCGGCTCCACGGAAACACCCGTCATTCCCAGTGAAACGTCATGCGCGAGGTCGCCGAGGACAGCGTCATCGGGATAGTCCCAGACTTGCTCTCGGATCGTGTCGGAGGATTCGCTGACACCGTAGACCAGACGTGTGCCGCCCGCTCCCTTTGTCAGCCCGGAGCGCTGGCTGCTCCCGCCGAGTCCAAATCCGAATGCGGAACTGCTGTAGACGATTCCCTTGTTGAGCAAATCCGGCGCGGCGAAAAGAGGATCGCTCGACATGGAAGGAACGTACGCCATCCCAAAAGGCAGAGCAATCACACCGTTCATGCCATCCATTCCTTCAATCAGGCCGCCGATTCCGTAGAGCATGGTGGGAGCCGGGCCCTTCGTGGAAAGTGGCACCATCAAGACAGATGGCCAGAGCAGCATCCGGGGACTGTCGATAACCTCTTCGGGGAAGCGAGCGTCGTCCGCATGGATTGCAAATTCGAGCTGAAACGAATCGAAGGCGTTTTCGGAACGCAGCAATGCGACGAATTCCATCTCAGCGTCGGACTTGCCGCTCAGCACACAGGCGTATCCATCGCCATCTTTGGTCGCGAAGACTTCCGAGGAGACACCGGTCACGGTGCGGCTTTCCGGCAGAGACTGTCCGATGCCCCAGATCGCAAAAGGCTGATCCGCCAGCATGTGCTGAAGGTGGACGCCATCCGCGGACATAAAGTCGCCACCGGCGGGATCCCGCCAGATCACCACGCCGGTTTCGAAGTCCGCGAGGACGACCGTGGGATTTTCCTCGAGTTCGATCAGGGGGAGCTGATCGACCGGCGAACCGGCGAATGTGACTGAGGTGACACAGCACAATACCGCGGTTGCCACGAGACGGTAGCGGGAGAGAAACACTGGGGCACTCCTTGCAACGATGCAATCCAGGCAACTTCCCGCGGCACTGGCAAGGGGAGTTTCAGGCGCAACGGCATGGCGATATGACCGGAGCCGCCTGAATCAATGGAATCGGGGGCGCTCGGTGCACAACCCGGGCTTCATCTAACGGCGGAAGAAGCAAAGAAGTCACGGAGTTCAGGCGTTTTATTCTCTGCAGAAACACCAGGCGGGCCGGTTGTGACTTACATGGGCTGAGGTGTCATGGATGCAATATGGCTTACAGACACTGGTGATGACATGACCCCTGCAGAGGTGGGAATCAGGTCGTGTGGAATTGGGCAACGCGCCAGTAAACTTCGAGAGGTTTTCCAATTCCACACGAGCACCGTCGAATCCGCCTGGATTCAGGAGAGGGGGCACGACTTCCCGTTTGGCGCAATGAAGTAGCGTGACACACCCTTCCTGCGTCCGTCCAGTATTGCCATGGTGTCGTTTTCGCGAGAGGTTGAATTCGATGACTCGAATGTTCTCACATGCTCTGAATCCGAAACGGTTGTGACAAAGTCTCGAGCGGATTCAAACAATCTGAAGACTGACTCGGAATAGCCTTTGGGCTCGAGACCCTCAATGCGGGTCCAGAGAAGACCATGCCCTGGAACTCTCGCCTCAAGAGCTCCGCCTTCGCTCCGCCGGATCCATACTTTGCGGGGCTGACGTGCGATCGTGAGACCGAACTCCCTGAGCCGGTCATGCAGAGACAGGAATTCCGCATACTGCTGGGCTGTCATTGGCAGTCTGGTTGATTTACAGGGAGCGTCGCTCCGGAAGAGGCAAAAAAACCTCATTACGCGCCTCCCTGTATTCTGATTTGCTTCTGGCCCGCCGTCCTTGTTCGGTACAAATTCAAAATGACATCGCCGCACCTGAGTTGTACCAGCGTTCCGGCGTTAATGAGTTCTGAAACAAGTTCAGGGCCGAATTGGCGATCCAGTCTGTGACGTGGTTGTTGACCGTTGCTGAGGTGCTTGATGAGTGCGAGCTTCTTCATTGAGGGACTCCTTAATCATCTTCGTAGATGTCGATTATTCGGTGCTCGGACAGGAGCATTCGCCAGAAGCCGTTCGCCGTGTTGAATGACACGCAGGCCTTCAGTCTGCCATTCCTGCAGTTTACGGCGTTTCGGTCCACCAGCAGTCTGAGAATTCGGCTGCCGGCGAATCTCTCCGCAGAGCACCCCGACCGAGCGGCACTCAGGATCGCTTTCGCCTCATGAATTTCCACATCCGTTAGGGTATGAGGGACCATCTTTGAAATCCTCCGAAACAGTGTATTTTCTTCCGACCATCACCGACGTGCACTGCTCAACAGGGGTTGCGTGTGAATTGTCAATGTGTTTTTTGACAAAAAAATGGCGATTAGTGCCAAAATTTGAGAAGAGAGAATGAAAAGTTAAAAATCGGATATATAGCTGAATTTAAAGAGTTTACATGGGATTGCCATGGGGTTTGCCAATAAATCGCCGTGTGCGAACATTAAGTGTCGCTGTTTTTTGACAATCATTCCGGTCATTGTTATTGTCGTTGACAAATGAAAACGGACACGCTTCCTGTTCTTGTATTGCAAGCACTTTGGGAGTTGCAACAATGGAACATGTATCAGAAGGCCCGATGGGGCGGCTGGAAAAACTTGTCAAATTTGCTCACGGGATCTTGACGGATCAAATGGAGGTTAACCTTGTCTGTGCAGGCAATGTCGTTTGGGGAACGCCGAAACAGCAAAGCGCCAGGGAATTCGATGAGGCGTTGGAACAGTTGCGGGCTGAGTATCAGAAGAATCTGGCAGGAATCGAATCCCGTAGTGAAGAGCGAGAGCACGGCCAGGAGCAAAGAGACACTATCAACCCGTCTGAAGTAAGCAGGGTGGCCGCTGTCATGCGAGCGCTTCTCGAATGCCAGGAAATCAAATGTACCTATAGCAAGCAGGTTCTCAAGATAGTGGATCCGCTCGGAGGTGTTCGAAACCCGGAGTTCAGAATCAGTGAGGATGTTAAGAATAAACAAACCATTGGAAAAACTGTAGCTGAATTCCTGTGCCACGATATTTCCGGTGATGGTGCAGTCTATTTTGGTTCCGGATCCACAGTGTATTCTGTCGCTCAACAACTTCTTTTGTACACTCCTCGCAAGGCACGACGCGTCTACACAACCAATATCGCGCTGGTAGGATTATGGTGCGAGCTAAGCTCGAAGCAACGTGCGGAGCTTGGTATTGCTGCGGTCAATATTCCCTCCGGTGAGGTCTCCCTGCAGAACTACAGGTACAATGTTATCGCTCCCGATTCTTCCAGGCCTCCAACAGTGATTTTTGGCGCGGACGGTGTGCGACTGACCCGAAAAGAAAAGCTGGAGATCTTTGCGCGTGATGCAACAACCCACCTTGTGAACCAGGGCTATATTGATGAGGCCAGCTGTGTCGTTTGCTGTCTTTCTCCCAAGAAGATCCGTGACAATAAGGCGCCGGATTCGGGTCACAACTTCAAGTTTTCTGAAGATATCGGAAGCATCAGAAAAGTATTCGTGACCTGTGAAGACGCCGGCAAAACCGAAGAGAACAAAGTTCTCGGAAAACTCCGGGACAAGGGATGGATTGTGGTTCGATCCTTCGACGAATGGAAGAGGCTGTGGGACCGGAAAAGTGACGGAGAGGAGCGGTGAGTTGTGTGCCCGGAGTAGGGTCTCGGCCGGATTCCGTCACTATCGCCTGAATTTCCGCCTCTGCGCTTGACAGCCCGTGGAGCCGGTTCGTTATCCCTTCGCCGCTCAAGAAACGGGGAGAGTGCCTGTCCCCGGGAATTCACTCAGGAATCTGATATGACACCGATCGAACCCGGAAAGGTCCGGCCTGGCAACAAACTGCTCATCGATGGCGACGTGTGGGCTGTCGTGGAGTTCGCCCACACCAAGCCCGGCAAAGGCCAGGCTTTCGTGAAATGCAAGATCCGCAGCCTGCGGGACGGCCGCATGCTTGAGAAAACGTGGAAGATCGGCGAAATGCTCGAAACCGCCGACTTCGAGCGCCGTTCCTGTACCTATTTATACAGCGATGACGATGGCTACCACTTCATGGACCTCGGATCCTATGACCAGTTCACGCTGACGGACAAGGATCTGGGCATGGCCACGAGCTTCATGCAGCCCGATACCGAAGTCATCGGCTCATTCTTCGAAGGCAAGCCCATGAGCATCGAGCTGCCGGCAAAACTGACTTTTGAAGTAACGGATACGATCGATGCGGTGCGCGGCAACACGTCGACCCAGATTACAAAAGACGCCACCATCGAGACGGGAGTGGTGATCCAGGTCCCGCCCTTCGTGAAGGTTGGCGACAAGGTTGTTGTGAACACGGAGACAGGCGAGTACGTGGAGCGCGCCTGATTCCAATTGAACCCTGGCTTCACTGGCCGCGGCGGAATTCCGTCGCGGCCCTTTTGTTTCCTGTCCTTGCCCCGTGTGCCCGGCATTGTTTCCACTCTCTTTGATAGACATTTCCCTCACAGGTTGTTCGAATGCAATACCGCCGATTTGGCCGAACGGAACTTCGCATGCCCGTATTCTCCTGCGGAGGCATGCGCTACCAACACAAATGGCAGGATTGTTCCCTCGACGAGGTACCGAAGGAAAATCAGGAAAATCTGGAAAACACAATTCGCCGTTCCATCGAGCTGGGCATCAACCATGTTGAAACGGCACGCGGTTATGGCAGCAGCGAGCGGCAGCTGGGGTTGATTCTTCCGCAGCTTCCCCGTGATGAAATGATCATCCAGACGAAGGTTGGGCCCGAGGAGAATTCCCAAACCTTCAAGGACAACTTCTACGATTCTCTTGAACGCCTTCAGCTCGATTACGTCGATTTGTTCGCCCTTCACGGCATCAACAACGAAGAAGTCCTTGAATGGTCGGTCCGGCCTGGCGGCTGTCTGGAAAAGGCCCGTGAACTGAAGGCGGAAGGACTGGTTCGCCATATCGGTTTTTCCACTCATGCAATTCCCGAGTTGTTGCCGGAAATTGTCGGTTACGATGATGGCGAAGGTGGTTTCGATTACGTTAATCTTCACTGGTACTGGATCTACCAGAGAAACTGGCCCTCCATTGAAATCGCCACCCGCAGAGACATGGGACTGTTTATCATCAGTCCCTCCGACAAGGGAGGAATGCTGTACCAGCCTTCCGAGAAGCTGGTTGAGCTGACGAAACCTCTTCACCCCATTGTTTTCAACGATCTCTTTTGCCTGATGAAAGACGAGGTGCATACACTCAGTGTGGGTGCGGCCCGTCCCTCGGACTTCGATCTGCACGTGGAGGCTGTCGAAAAGTGGTGGGATCGACGCGGAGAGCTTGTGCCGGAAATCAGCGCACGCCTGGTGGCGGCGATCACGGAGGAGTTCGGCGAAGGGTACTGGGAGACAATCGACGAAGGCGTGCCCGACTACCGCAACGTGCCGGGTCAGGTAAACGCTCAGATCATCCTGTGGCTGCATGCACTGGCACGCGGTCTTGGCATGAAGGAATACGGTCAGATGCGTTACAACCTGCTGGGCAACGCCGGTCATTGGTTTCCGGGAACCAACGTGACCGAGCTCGACAGAGAAAAGTTCAAGCCACTGGTTGCGGGTTTGCCTCACGCGGATCGTATTCTTCCTCACATGGACGAAGCTCACAGCATGTTGTTCAAGGAACCCGTCAAGCGCCTCAGTGAGAGCGATTCGTGATTCGGCTGACGAAATCCCAGCGCCGGAAAATGTCGTGGCTCTTGCTGGGACGGAAGGCAAACGACGAGGCCGCGGCCGAGACGCCATTGTCCTCAGTCCTGCGGGGAATGCTGGGAGGGAACAAACCGGCGGACCCTTCCCGGGTGGGCGAGCTCGTTGATTTGCTGTATGACCTCGAAGACCAGGCACGCCATCCGGATACAGGTGGTGGAAAAGCCGCCTCACCCGCTGTTGAGATCGAGGAATTGACGGAAGAGGAAATACGGGCGCGATTCGCCTCTGCTGCCGCGGTCAAGGTTCACGTGGACGGCGCGAGCAAGGGTAACCCCGGCCCTGGAGGAATTGGTGCGGCTTTTCTCGACGGCAGTGACAAGGTACTGCACCAGGTTGCTCAGCCCATTGGAACAGCCACAAACAATGAAGCCGAATATCGTGCCGTGATCGCGGGGTTGGAAGAGGCATTGCGTCACGGTCTTCGCCGCATCACAGTCTTCACTGACAGTCGCTTAATGGCAGGCCAGATGACAGGCGAGTTTGCAGTGAAGACCCGCTCACTGTTGCCCTTTGTCAGAAAAGCCGTCGATTTGCGCAAACGCTTTGACTTCTTCGAAATTCATGCCGTCCCGCGGGAAAAGAACCAGCTTGCCGACGCCCTTTCGAATGTCGGTGTTGCAATGAACGAGGAAAAGAACGGAGACGCGGGATAGAAAAGAGGCACGGCTGGCCTCTCCATCTTCGTTCAGCAATCTCAGCCTTTATCACCAACCACTCGTGACTGATCTCAAAATGGCCCAACTCTATTTTCGATTCTCCACGATGAATGCCGGCAAATCCATTGAAGTTCTCAAGATTGCCAACAATTACGAAGAACAGGGCAAGCGCGTCCTTCTCTTCACGCACCGGATCGACGATCGCTACGGAGTGGGGCGGATTACCTCCCGCATCGGCCCGTCCCGCGAAGCCATTGCCATCGATGACTCAGTCGATGTTTTCGAGGAAACGCGGAGCCGCCAGCCATTGCACTGCGTTCTCGTTGACGAAGCGCAGTTCATTCACCGATCCCACGTGCTGCAGATGTGCAGAATCGCCGACGAACTGAACATTCCTGTTATTTGCTACGGCCTGAAGACGGACTTTCAGGCTCACCTGTTTCCCGGGAGCGAGGCCTTGTTGTGCTATGCCGACAAGGTTGAAGAAGTGAAAACCGTCTGCTGGTTTTGCAACCGCAAGGCTCTCTTCAACATGCGTGTCATGAACGGTCAACCGGTGCGTGAAGGTGAGCAGGTTATGATTGGCGGAAACGAAAGCTACGTGCCTGTCTGTCGAAAGCATTTCTTTGCCGAGGAACTGCCGGCAGCTCAGGGCGCCTCCAAACCTGAAGAACAGTCATGACTGAATTGATTTCCGTACCGTTTGGACTGATCCTGCTCGCCTGTACGCTGTGGACAACATTCTTTTCCTTTACGAACAAATCCGCCGTAAGAGGTTGGCGTAATCTGGGCATACTGGCGTGTTATCTTGTCGGGCTTTCAATGCTGTGGGGAGCCGGGCTGAAAACCGGAATCGTGACATGGTCGATCTTTGGTCTTTTCGGAGGAGCGGTTTACTTTATGTATGACATGATA
>JANQSL010000055.1 GCA_028284075.1 Candidatus Sumerlaeia bacterium
GATCAACGCCGCACTTGCGAAGGTGATCCGTTGCGTTCGGGGAAAGAAGGTCACATACAATGCTCCGAGTACACATGCGATCCCCGGTGCGTAGGGTAAAAACACAGTCGAGTAACCGTACCACAGCGATCCCCAGAAGGCGAAAGCCACCGCTGCCAGCGCGCGTCTGGGCGGCCCTCCGAGTCGCACCAACAGCATCCACAACAGAGCTACTGAAGCCGCTGCCGGTACCGATACCGCAAACACGCGGAGAGTGTAGTTGGCGAACTGAAACGGTGGCGTCCCGCCGAGAACATTCATCGCCTGATAAAACGGCAGTGCCAGCAGGCTGACGCCGAAGATTTTGTCGCTGTAGAATCGTCCCTCGAAGAAAGCCTTGTCGCCCGTTTCCGTGTTTTGCGCGGCGTGGTAGGCATCGATGGAAAGCGTGTGCTGATCGACGACAGCAAACACCAGCGCCAGGCGGGTATTCACGTTCCAGCCCGTGCGTGGATGATGGCCGAAGGCCATGGAGAACAGCGCGGCTGCAAAGACGAGCCACGCTCCGGTGCGGAACCATGACAGGTCCGGCGGCGGGGGAGCGAGATTGGAGTGTTTGGCCTCGTGTGCTTTGACGTCGTCAGTCATGGCGCCAATGCAAAGCCACCGGGCCACCATGGCGAGCGGAAAATCATGCTCTCAATTCGGAGATACCAGGCCATGGCGAGCGCATTGGAACGATACCTGAGGCACGGAGAGATCGCATCCGGTCGATGCTCTTGCCTCAGGCTTTCGGGATTCCCGCATTGAAACGACTGCAGGCTCACTTCGCCCCGATGCGCCAGTAGGGCCAGCGGCGGATGTCCTGAAGCTGATAATTGCGTCCATCGCTATGGCTCCATTGGAGGAGGCGGTTGGGGTAATCGGCTTCGACAAGGAATTCCAGAGCACGATTGTCGTCCGTTTCGATGGTGACAACCCACGCCTGGCTGCGGGTATACGGACCGATGGCGGTTTCGACAGCATGAGGAGGGCGCTTAACAACGAGAAGCGCAATTGCGGGCCGAGGAGCGGGGGCCCTGGTTGTTGTCTGGTTTGGCTGCAGACCGAATTGAACAGTAAGTCCATCCTCGAAGTTCAGTGCACGGACAATTAGCGGGAGCTCTTCTTCGAAGAGCGTTGTTTCCGTGTGGTCCGGCAGGCCACGCTCGCCGGTTCCCTCGCCATCCCAATAAGAACTGTAACTCATAATGGGAACTTCATGCCAGAGTTGGTACTCCTTGAATGTGAGGCCGCACCACTCCTGGCTTGAAACGGACATTTTGACAGTGTCTCCGACGTCGTTGCGGTCAAAGAAAACGCTCGTCATGAAATGATAGGGATAATTTGGCGTTTCGATTGTCGCCACCTGGTTTTGTTTGAGAGTTGTCAGAATCGGTTTCTGACCGTAGGGCCAGTCCGCTTTGACGTAGTACTCTGTGTTGAAATCCTCTTTGACCGTAATGAGCCGGCAGGTGTGAGAACGCGGCTCACCATAGATAATGCGCTCACCCTTGTACTCAGCGATCTCCGCATTGCCGTCATCCCACAACCCGTCCGTCGCCCACCCGTTATAGATTGCTTCGGAAAGAGTTGAGCGCTGTGCGAGGAGTGTCTGTGCGTTTGGAAGAATGACCAAAAGAATCACGAAACGCTTGAGAATTGCCATCATGGTTCACCTCGATTGAAAAAACGAGGCTGAGCCCGTGTCGAAATCGCCTGCACGCTCCATCAGCTCGGACAGGCGATTCTGAAGACGGGAGAGTACGATCACCTCGCCGGATACGGTCAGAGCAAAGACCATGTCGAATCGGCGGGCATGGTGAGCCATAATGGCTTCAGACTCAAGACGGGGCAATATTGCGGCGATGCCGTCGGATTTACGGAGACGATAAATCAAACCATCCGGAGGCACCGGCATGGAGATGCGGCCCTCCAGGTCGCCGATGATCGTGAGGGTCTGGAGTCGCCGGACAAGCTCCTCCAGGTTCGCGGGGGGCTGGTCGACTCCGCGCGGGGAAGCGATGGGTGGCTCCGATGGGGTCGGAGTTGGCGCAGCAGGACGTGGCCGTTTTGCGGGCCCCGAACCGAGAGGTGTTTGTACTTCGATCATCGGTGCGGTGGGACGTCCCGAGTCGTCCTCCAACTGAGTCTGCTGCTCGGACCAGGATCTTGTGTCGAACCCTGAGGCCTTTGGCACCCAGGGGAGAGTCTCCTTCGCTGCAACTGGTGCTTCCGGCATGGTTTCAGACGGAATGGGCTTCTGGTTTGAAGGGGCTTCCGCCACCCTGGCGGTCGCGGGAGAAGCACCGCCCGCGTTCAGTTCCTGCATGACTTCTCTTTCGAAGTCCGCCTCCGCCCCGGAGTCTCCGAAAGAATACTTCCTCCGCTGAAAGAGATACACCGCCGTGGGAACGGAAAGGATCAGAACCACAATGACGGCGATGCCTGGGATATCCCGGGCCGTAAGCCACTGAACCTGCTTGTTGTCTCCTTCCCGCTCACTCCCGCTCACGTCCTCCTGGCCACTTGCGGTAACCCAGAGCACTGCTGCGACAACCGCTGCCGCCAGTGCTTTTCGAATCGTCATGTGAGATGGCATACATTGCATCCAAAGGGATTCGCTTCGATCTTGCTGTCGGAAGGGTGGGTCAGCAAGCAGAGGGTGCGCAGTGAGCATGCTTTCATCGCGAAAACCTGTCCTTTTTCGATTCTGATGGATGCTCCGCAACCTTCATTTTTAGGGACTTGTATGGTTGATTTTATTCAACTTGAAAAATAAGGATGGTGCGAATCCGGAATTCGGGACGACTTTTGCTGACACGTTTCTCAACCCTCAATTCGGGGATGAGTTTCCAGCCGGTTTCAAAACCAAACCAAGACCGGAATCACAAGGAGTTGGATATGAAGATCGCCTTGAAGTATGTCAGTGCTCTTTTCGCCTGTTCTCTGATCGCCGGGAGTGTGGCGGTGGGCGAGACTTGCAACGCCACCAAGTCTGCGAGCGCCAAGAAGAGCGGATGCACCGCATCCGCCACCGAAATCGTCGATGTTGCCAACAAGGGCGAAGGCACCTGTTCAAAGGGTGTGGCTCAGGTTGCCAACAAAGGTGAGCAGGGCGCGAAGGAATGCTCCACCAAAACAGCGAAGACTGATTGCGCGAAAGTCTGCAGTGTCTCTGGCAAAGAAATCGTCAACGTCGACAATGATGGTGAGAAGTCCCCTTTTTACACGGTAGGCAGCAAGGTAAGCGACTTTTCCCTGATTCACGCTCAATCGGGTGAAGAACGCAGCATGTCCGACCTGACGGGTGACAAGGCGACGGTTGTCGTTTTCTGGAACAAGGACTGCCCCTACGTCGAAGGCGCTCGCGGTGCCTCCGACGCCATTCAGGAATTCGCCAGCAACTATGCCGGCAAGGGCGTCAACGTCGTTGCCATCGATGCTGGTGTAAACAACAGCAAGGAAGCCAATATGGAATACTCGAAAAACCTCGATATTCCCCTGCTTCTGAATACCGACAGCACCATCGCAGCGAAATTCAACGCGCGCTACACACCCCAGGCGTTCATCGTGGATAACAATATGCAGGTTCAGTACGCGGGAGCATTCTGGACAGGCTCCGGTGATGACGTGCGCATGCACGCGGAAAACGCGGTAAAGGACATACTCGCGGGCAACACCGTTGCCGTTCCGGAAGCTCGTGGTGTTGGATGCTCCGTCAAGTATGCCGATGGCGCCCGCCCCAAGGCCAAGGCTCAAAGCAAGCCCACGACCTGATTTCCCGGTCCCGCGGTTCAATGGAATGTGGATGGCGCCTGAAGGTTATCTTCAGGCGCCCTTTTTATGCGGCAGAGTGTTTGCTGTGTTGTTGCTCAAAGGAGTTGGTTTGCCATGAACAGATTTTTGATTACAGCAGCGGTACTCTGCGTGGCTGTGCCGGTGGCTTCCCAGGAATCAAATCCTGCCTCAAAACCGGCGTCGGAGGTGATCTCTAAAGAACCTGAAGTCTACGAGTTTCCCGAGATCGGTCAGGTCCGGCAGGTGAAGCACGACGAGGCGCTGGCGGTGCTGGGTTCTCATGGCAGGAAACTGCTCGTCGTCAACTACTGGGCTACGTGGTGTGCGCCTTGTGTGAAGGAGCTTCCTTTCTTTGCTGAAGCCCAGTCGAAATACAAGGACCAGGACGTTCTCATCCTCGGATACAACATGGATATTCCTGTCTATGCCGAGCAGTCCGAGCAGGTTGCCGAGCAGACCATTGCGAAGAAAGGTTTGAATTTCCCAAATCTGATGCTTAACGTGGATCCGAGTGTCACGTTTCCCGAGATTTCTGACACTTGGTCCGGTGCCTTGCCTGCGACATTTTATTACGATGGAGAAGGCAATTTGTTGCTTGAGCGTCTGGAGGAGGTGGACCAGGAAACCCTCAATGCTGACATCGAGCGGTTGCTTGCCGAAATGTCCTGAAGTTTTCACCTCGACCGCCCCGGAGACGAAGGTGTTTCCGGAGAAACTCCCTCCTGCATGAATGAGTCCGGATTGTCTCCCGAAGCACCAGTTATCGCGGTTGTTATTCCAGCCTACAATCGTGCCCACACGATTGCTCGGGCCGTGGCCAGTGTTCAGGACCAGACTGTTGAGGTTCACGAGATTGTTATCGTCGATGACTGTTCCACAGATGACACGTGCGATATCATTCAGGAGCTTGCCTCAGGCGACTCGCGCATTCGTCTGATTCGACATGACACGAATGGTGGTCCCTCACGGGCTCGCAACACAGGCGTTCGCGAAACCTCTGAGGCCTGCAACTGGATTGCGTTTCTGGACTCTGACGATGAGTGGGCTCCGGAAAAAATCGAGCGGCAGCTGGAAGCCCTTGGCCGATTTCGTCGCGAGCGCGGAGAGGAGGCGGGTTGTGTTTACACCGCTCACTCGGAGTTGAGTGACAATGGCGAGGAGTGGATTCGACGGTCCATCGCGGAAGGCCATGTTCTTGGAGAGGTTCTGAACGACTTCTATCAGATACCGTCCTGCATGCTGATTCGCCGAGATATCTACGAATCCATCGGCGGGATGGATCCTCTCATGATAACATGGGAAGATCATGACTTCGGGATCCGCCTGGCCGCAGCCACTCCATTCGCGACCGTACCCGATGTCCTGACGATCCGCCATATTCACAACACCGATCACTATTCCTGGAGACTTCAGGGAGTGGTACACTTCATCGAGCGTCACCGGTCCGCTATTCTGAAACATCACGGGCGTGACGGTCTGGCACGGCTTCTTTTGCGGTCCGGGCATCTCCACCAGCAGGCTGGTAACTGGCGGGCAGGCCTCAAGTTTGCGCTTCGGGGACTCTGGATGAATCCGCGGCGCAAAATCGGTGTTTGGATCACCCTGCGCTGTCTGAGACTGGCCATGAGCCCCGGTGCGAAAGGTGGCAACCCGGGGGTTTCCGCTTGATCTCCTACCATTTTGGTAGGAATTATACTGCCAACGATGCGGTTTCCGATTGCCGGGGACCGCGACCCGGCTGACCGTTCGCCCCCTTAAAGAGCTCGGCCCGGTTTCCGCCGCGCAGCATGAAGGAGCATCGCAGACACACATGATAGCCGAAGCACAGGCACCAAGAGACCCTCGGACGCAGGACATTCCACGGGCGACCATTTGATTTGCCGGCGATTCCGGCGATGGCATGCAGCTTACCGGGATGCAGTTTACGAATACCTCCGCTGTGTTCGGCAACGATGTCAGTACATTACCGGACTTTCCTGCCGAGATTCGCGCTCCTGCCGGAACGGTCTACGGTGTGTCCGGCTTTCAGCTCCACTTCAGCTGCGACAGCGTCTTCACACCCGGGGACGAGCTGGACACCCTGGTGGCGATGAATCCGGCGGCGTTGAAAGTAAACCTTGGAGATCTGAAATCCGGCGGACTGATCATCGCCAACGAGGATGGTTTTACGGAACAGAACCTCAAGTTGGCGGGTTGTGAAACCAATCCGCTGACGGATGGCTCACTGGACAAGTACACGGTTCATCCCGTCCAGATGACGAAGTCCACGGTGCAGGCCTGCGAGGACGTTGGTCTGATCGGACGGGACGCGCAGCGCTGCAAGAACTTCTATGCTCTTGGCCTGGTATGCTGGCTCTACAGTCGGCCGCTGAAACCCATTGTCGATTTCATCAACTCAAAGTTTGCAAAGAATGAACTGGTCCGGGACGCAAACCTGAAGGTTTTTCACGCGGGATACTATTTTGGCGAGACGGCGGAGTTGTTCCAGAAGAACTATACCGTCAAGAAAGCCAAACTACCACCAGGCACATATCGCGAGATTCGCGGCAATGAAGCTCTTGCCCTGGGTCTTATCGCGGCCAGTCAGCTTTCCGGCAAGCCGGTCTTCTATGGAAGTTACCCCATTACTCCCGCCAGCGATATTTTGCATGAGCTGGCGCGGCACAAAGAGTTTGGTGTTAAAACCTTTCAGGCGGAAGACGAGATTGCCGCGGTTACCGCAGCGATTGGCGCGTCTTTTGGCGGAGGGCTTGGTGTGACGGCAAGTGCCGGTCCCGGCATTGCGCTGAAAGCGGAAGCGATGGGACTGGCAACGGTTCTGGAATTGCCGCTTATTGTGATCAACGTTCAACGCGGGGGGCCATCCACCGGCCTTCCCACGAAAACGGAGCAGTCGGATCTCCTGCAGGTCATGCACGGCCGTAACGGAGACTGCCCCGTTGTGGTAATAGCACCGGCAACGCCCTCAGAGTGTTTCAATATGGGTGTGGAGGCGGTGCGCATCGCGTTCCGCAGCATGATTCCTGTCGTGTTCCTCAGCGATGGGTATATTGCCAACAGCGCCGAACCGTGGATGGTGCCGGATGCCTCAAGCCTGGATCCCATCGAAGTGGATCACATAGCGGAACCCAACGGACCCGATGGCGAGTTCCTGCCCTATCTGCGTGACGAAAACCTTGCTCGCCCGTGGGTTATTCCCGGCACGCCCGGTTTGATGCATCGTATCGGAGGTCTTGAGAAAGCGGACGTGACGGGAAATGTAAGCTATGATCCCGACAACCATCAAAAGATGACCGATATTCGCCACGAGAAGGTTCAGAGGGTCGCCGATCATATTCCGGAGCAGGATGTTTTCGGCGATGCCGACGGCGACCTGGGCTTGGTGGGATGGGGCGGTACATACGGCCAGTTGCATGAAGCAACAATGGCTCTGAGGGAAGCGGGTTACAAGGTCGGCCATGTTCACGTACGTTACCTCAGTCCGTTCCCAAAGAACCTGGAAGAGGTGCTGCGCCGATTCAAGAAGGTGGTGGTGTGCGAATTGAACACAGGCCAGCTTCGGATGCTGATTCGCTCAAAGTTTCTGATCGATGCGCAAGGTTTGAACAAGGTTCAGGGTCGGCCGTTCATGGTGAGCGAACTGATCAGTGCCGGCGAGAAGATCCTGGAGGATCAGTGACAGACAGGTTCGAGTACGAGGTGCGGGAAAGACGAACGGCTGCAAATCTTCAACCAACAGAACACGATTATTATGACAACTGCCACTCAGGAACCAAAGAAATACACTGTTGCGGATTCCGCCAGCGACCAGGACGTGCGCTGGTGCCCCGGTTGCGGAGATTACTCCGTGTTGGCCGCGGTAAAAAAAGTGCTGGCTGATATCGGCCTGCCGCCGGAGAACTACGCGTTTATCAGCGGCATCGGCTGCTCAAGCCGATTCCCGTACTATATGAACACGTACGGGATGCACTCGATTCACGGTCGCGCCACTGCCGTGGCAACAGGGTTCAAGATTACGCGCCCCGACATTCAAACATGGGTAATCACCGGCGACGGTGACGCGCTTTCCATCGGCGGGAACCACACGATGCACATGCTGCGCCGCAACGTGGACCTCAAAGTGCTGCTGTTTAACAATCAGATTTACGGCCTGACGAAGGGTCAGTACTCGCCCACCTCGCCACAGGGGAAAAAGACCAAGTCAACTCCCATGGGTTCTTTGGACCGGCCGCTCCATCCGCTGTGTCTCGCGCTCGCGGCGGAGGCCACTTTCGTTGCCCGCAGCGTGGACATGCACCCGAAGCACTTGCAGGCGACCCTCAAGCGTGCGGCACAGCACAAGGGGTCCGCTTTCGTTGAGGTCTATCAGAACTGCAACATCTTCAACGACGGTGCCCTGGGACATGCTCAGGATCGAAAAACGCGTGCGGACAATGTGATCGAGCTGGAACACGGCAAGCCGATGGTCTTCGGCAAGGAGATGAACAAGGGCATCGTGCTGGATGGCCAGCGGCTCCGCGCCGTGACGATTGGCGAGAACGGTGTGACGGAGAACGATCTTCTCGTACACGACGAAAAGGCTCCAGCTTCCGTGCACTATCTGCTGGCTTCGATGACATGGCCGGAGTTGCCGGAACCCATCGGCGTTCTCCGCAGCATTGAACAACCGACTTATAACGAACTGCTGGAAGCGCAGATCAGGACCGCTGTTGAGCAGAAGGGTACGGGCGATTTGCAGAAGCTGCTGGCGGGCCGATCCACCTGGACTGTCAAGTAACCAACCGGACGAGTCTTGTGACTACGATGCCGGGTTTGCCGTGTCCATGAGCGGCAGTATCCACGATGAGGGACGCAGTGAACGCTTCTCATTCGCAATATTGATCTTGGGATCGATCAAGAGCTGAAGCTCGCGGCCGTTGAGGGAAGTCCAGACTTCCGCCCGCACGTCAACCGGCTGCCCGAATGCCGCAACTCCGTTTTGCGCCATCCGATGACTGAACTGAAGAATCATGTCAGGGCTGGTGACAAGTTTGCCCGCCTGCCATGTGGGCAGGAAGTCACGGGGATTGACGATGGTGATCGTTTCACCCTCTTTCGTGGTCACAAAGAAGTGTGCTTCGGCGTGTTTGTCCCTCAGTTTCATTCGCCATGAAAACTGATGACCTTCTTCCGTCCAGTTGACGTTGCCTGGATACAGGAAGTGACGAAATGGAACAAGAAGTTGCAGGCAGACATAGATCGCCAGCAGGCCGATGACTGTGCGCTTCCATCCTGTTGACTGCTCCACGGATACAGGGATGGGCTCCGGCTTTTTTCTGGTAACGAACGTGGCGAATCGCCGTGGCCACTCCGGCGGAAAGTAAATCGCTGTGGCTGCGATCATGAACCAGGGAAAGATTCCGATCTGAAACCACCAGGCATTCAGGAGATGAAACGCGACCGCGGCGGCAAAGGCGGCGGCTCGTGTACGGCGCCACAGCAGAAAAGGGACAACGAACAGGTCGAAGACCAACCCTCCGTAACTGATACACAGCACCACCCACTTCTCGGCGAGCAGGGGGCCGACAACGGCGACCTCAACATGATCCGCCAGCCACATTCCCATCGGCTCGCCTCTCAACCAGTCGCGATTCAGTTTGGCGATGCCTCCGTAGAGATAAGGAACGCCGATTTGAAACTTCAGGATCCAAAGGGCCCAGGCCGGTGCCGTTTCCGAGCGGAGGTTGGGCCGCATCCATGCATCGACGGAGAACCGGTGATGGGCGGGAACAAGGACGAGCAGAAAACTGAGAAGACTGATCAGGTAGAAGTGATTGAGGTAACGCGCCTGCTCCAGGAGGAACATGTATGTGAATCCAAGGAAGAAAAGAACTGTCGCGATTCGATAGAGAGCACCGGCGGCAATCATGGCGGCAAGAAGCCCGAGTACGACAAAGTGCACATACATTCCGTTGCCGGGCCATGCACGAACCCAGTCAAAGCCGTGGTAGGTGAAATTGAAAATGGGATCGATCCAGTAACGGGCGATCCAGCCATAGTGAAAGTAACGCCAGACTTCCCAGAGCATGATGGCGCCAAAGGCGATGCGGAAGTAGACGAGAACAGCGATATCAACCGGCGCGAACAACCGCGACGGAACGGAGAGACTGCGGAGCCTTTCAGAAAGCGGTATCATGGCACCGGGGAAGTTATGATCGTCTGAATCACTCCGAATACTGATCGTATTGGCGTTTGGTGACGAGCGGATTTTGAGAAACCGGTGTTCCAGCGGTAGCCGGACACCAATCTCCACTGATGCGGAGAGCCTCACCAACGGGGGCGGTGCTCCGGACAACGCTTGCCATCGGTTCCGCCGGTCCGGACGATTCCCGTCGATCACAGCCCGGAGGCGGATTCTCTGATGACAATTCGAACTGTGTTGGCGGCGAGCGCTTTTACTGCATCTGCAGCGTTGTTGCCAGGTCAGACGTTGACATTCGATATCCTGGACAAGGATCCGGACGCGGGGGACTACTTTCGTGCGTTCGGTTTCAACAACAACGGCCAGTTTGGCGTGCCGGTTGCCGGCGGGCACGACATGGACGGAGACGATTCGGCGGATTCAGCCATCGCCTACATGCTGTCCTCCGTGGGCCCGACGTCGGATGCGGGACGCGTGGCGCTCGTGTTTGGAACGGGAGTGCTGGAGGGCGAGGTCGATACAGCCATAAAGTCCAGTCGTGTGCTTCACGTCGTGGGTGCACAAACGGATGAACTGGCGGGCTCGGAAATCTGGATGGATGATGTGACAGGAGATGGCCTGGGGGATCTGCTGGTTTGTCGGCAGAACTACACGCCAGGGTGGCCGGCGACCGGCAGGCTGGGCGCAGGAGCGTTGTCAATTATTGTGGGCACGCCAAACCTGCGGACCATTGCGACGTCAGAGGCGGACTACGAACTGGAGAATCCGCCGGGCAACGTGTCTCAGGTGACTTTTCACGGGCGTGAGCAATACAATCGCCTTGGTATATGGATTCGCACGGGCGATGTGGACGGTGACGGAATTTCCGATATTGCCGTCGGTATGGACCAGTCGGATGTGCGCGGCGTGCACAGCGGTGAGGTCTATGTGATTCGTGGTGGCGATCATCTCAACACAACGCAGACGATCGACCTGATGGATTTCGGATCAACCGCGCTGGAAGGTCATATCGCGAGGATTCTCCCGCCGGAAAATCCGGACTTTCCGGAACCTCAGCAGGGCGGCGAGCGTCAGTCGGAATACCATCTGGGCTCGACGCTGCACATTGGCGACATTGACGGGAACGGCCGCGGAGAGGTGCTGATGGCCGCGGGTGCTCTGAATCGCTCAGGGGCAACGCTGCGCCCAAGTGGAGGCAATTCCTCCGAGACTCACGGATCGTCCCAGGACCGGCCCTTTGGTGCGCCGAGCAATGTGGGCGACGGTACGATTTTCATCGCATGGGACGACAACTTTCCAACGGCGCCTTGGCCCAACGGTTTCACCGTGGACATGGCGTCGCCCACTGGCTCGATCACGACAATTGACGGACCCTCGGGACACGGAAGTTTCGGAGAGGAGATCGTCGTGTTCGACCTCGACGGTAACGAGATCAAGGAGGTCATGGGTTCAGACCTCGTATTCAACAGTGCGCGCGGGCAGGCGATCGTGTTGTACGACGCGGCGAACCTGAAGGGCCTGGACGTGGATCTGGATAACACGCAGGCGTTTCCTCAGGGTTCGCGCCAGACGACGATCAACGGTCCCAGTGCGGGTTCCATTGGATTGGACACGGTCATGATTGGCGATTTCGATGGTGATGGTTTTGATGAACTCGCCAGCGGAAATCCTCAGGACAATCCGAACGGACGCACGAACGCCGGCACGATTCACGTCATGTATGGCAAGGAGCAAGGATGGCCGGCGGTCATCAACCTGGCGCCGGGCCAGCTCCCCGCCAGCGAGGATGTGCGGATTGCTCTGATTCAGGGCCGGTTTGGGAACGATATTCTGGCCTACAGCGCGTCCTATGGCGACATGGATGGCGATGGCCGCACGGATATCATTGTTAACGAAATGACGGGTGACAGCCCTTCCGGAAACAACGTCGGAAACCTGGTTCTCATATCGGGGGCCAAGTTGCTGCCACCGCCGATGATAGACACGGATGTGTTTGTTTTCGACTGAGTTTTTCAACGCCGCCCAATAATCGGGCGGCGTTTTTCGTTTGCTAGTCAGAGATGACGATGGAGCGGCCCGACGACGATCTTTTGCACGCGTGGGTGAGCGGCGGTGACATCGCCGCATTCGAGGAACTGTATGATCGGCACGAACAATCTGTCCTGCGATTTCTGTTCTCTCTGGGAGAAAGTCGGGAATATGCAGAGGACGTTTTACAATCAGTCTGGATCAAGATCATGGAACGTGCCGGACATTACGAGGCAAGAGGGCGATTCCGGCCGTGGCTGTTTCGACTCGCATGGACGACCCGGGCCGATCTGCGCAAGCAGGCCTGGGAAAGGAAGCGCGTACGGGAAAAGGAAGAAGACGCCGGCTGGAATGCCGTGTCAAATGAACCATCGCCTCGCGAGAAGCTCATGGAGAACGAGCGCCGCAGCATAGTGGATGATGCACTGATGGAACTCCCGGACGCCATGCGCGAAACACTTCTGCTGCGAATCGACGGGGATTTATCGTTTCGCGAGATTGCAGAGACAATGGGATGCCCGTTGGGAACGGCACTGTGGCGGGCGAATGAAGGGGAGAAACGGTTAAGGACCATTGTCGGAGCCCGAGTGGAAGCATGAAAGACGATCATCACATCGACGCGGAACTGCGCAAGTTGGTTGAGGAACGCGGCCTGCCGGACGGTGCACCTCATGTGAAACGAAGTGTCCTCAAAGAGGCGAGACGGCGCGCGGCGACTCCGTCGCGTGGCGTTGCGAATGTTGCCCCGATTGTTGTTACAGGAATTCTGGCAACTGCCGCAGCGTTGTTGTTGGTCTTCGCTCTGCCGGAAAGGAGTGAAGCTCCTTCCGGAAACGAATCCACAGCCATGACGCCGATCGCAAGTTTGTCGGAAATTGACAATGCGGCAGAGCGGCTGAGCACTCTCCGGGGCCGTCTGGAGCGGATACGGGCCGGTTCATACAACGCGCAAACACTGCGACCGGTGGGTGAACTTCTTTCACGAACACGAAAACTGCGTCTTGAAGTTGCGGATGCTGCAATCCTCGACCCAACGGAGACAAAACCATGACAAGGCTTTCCCTGGCCGTTCTTGCGGCAATCATTGCGGCGGGCGTTTCCGCTCAGGACTTGGATGTGGATGTGGAGGCGGATGGCTACGGAGATTCCATGGAACAGGTTGAAGAAAAGATCGAACAGTTCACCAGAGAAATTCTGGAGAGGGAGCTCGAGGAATACGAAGCCCGGCATCGGACGGATGGTTTTGGTGAGAATGTCTTTGGTGGTGGATATGGCGGAGCGGATCCTTTCGGAGCGAACCCTTTCGGAGCCGCTACCATTCCCGGGGGGCAGTTCCATTCCATGATCTCACCTGACATGCAAAAGTTCATGCGTGTTGAACTTCCCGAGATTCTGGAGGAAATAGAAGAGCTCAAGATCGACGTCACCACGATACTGGAGCCTGAAGAGCGTGCCGAACTCGCGCGCGAGCAGGACCGTTTGCTGAGATTCGCCCGGGAGTTTCGCGATATCCATCGCGAGCTTCCGGAAATGGCGGACGATGTTCTCGAACGGCATGAGCTGGAGCGTGAGGCGGAAGAACTGGCGGAGTCCATGGAGGACGTGGAAGACAAAGGGCGGAAGGACAATCTGGAGAGAGAGCTGCGAAGCGTGCTGGACGAAGCCTTTGAAATTTCCATTCGAATCCGGGAACGGGAGGCGGATCAGATTCACGAGGAGCTGGTGGAAATCAGAACTCTTCTTGAGAAGCGCCGAAAAAACAAGGAAGCCATCATCGAGCGCCGGCTTGCGGAGCTCCTGGAGGGCGTTGATCCCTACGAATGGTGACGGTCTAACCTCGACACTGCCGGGCCGGTCGGATACCCGCAAGTCACTCTTTTGCGGGAGAACAATCATGATTCACCGACCGGTTTTTCCCTTTTTTGCAGCGAGCCTTCTTGCCTTTGCATTCCCTGCAGGCGCGGCTGCCAGTAGCGCTCTTGAGGGATTGCCTGTGCGGGATGTCACTATTTTCAAGGACGGTCACGCATGGGTTCGCCACGAAGGCGAAGTCGTTTTGGACGGCCAGGGCCGTTCCACGTTTGACGAGCTGCCGGCGGCGGTGCTCGGGACTTTTTGGGCGGGGGGCGGCGGTGAGGGCGTGGAACTTGTCTCAGCCACTTCCGGAAAGAGGGAAACGCGGTCGGAGCCCATGCCTGCCGGGAGTCTGCCGGAGTTGCTGGCAGCGAACGCGGGAAAGCGCGTTCGTATTGTCGAGCGCCCACAGAGCGATGCGACCGTCCCAAAAACATGGGATGGCGAACTGGTTGCCGGGCCTGAGGAGTCGCGGGGCAGTTATATTTTACTCAAACACGCCGAAGGCACTGTGGCGATTCCCGTCGGCAATATCGCGTCGGCAGACTTCGCGACGGACTTTGAGGACGAACTGACGGTGAAGGAGGAGAAGGGTGTGCTCACTCTGCTCTTCGACGTGCCGAATGGTGTTCTCCCAAACACAACACCGGCTTCCGTCAGCTACTTGCAGCGTAGCTTGCGATGGATTCCAAACTACAGGATCACGCTTGGAGAGGGTGGCATTGCACAAATTGAGTTACAGGCCACGATCGTGAATGACCTGGCGGATTTGTCGGGTGTCAGTGCGGACCTTGTTATCGGAGTACCTTCCTTTGAGTTTGCAGACCAGCCGGATCCAATGTCCCTGCAGGAGCAGCTTGTCCGCGTGGATGCCGCAAGAGGCCGGCAAAACATGGACTTCTATCTCAGCAACAGCGCAATTATGGCGCAAAGTTCGTTTGGCGGCCATATGGTTGCCGAATCCGCAGGCACACCACCTTCGGAGGGACCGATTGTCGGGGAAGGGGAACAGAACGAGGATCTCTATGTTTTTAACGTTGAAAACCTGACACTGAAGAAAGGCGAACGGATCGTTGTTCCCGTGACAACCTTCGAAATTCCTGCAGAGATCGTCTACAAACTGACGATTCCGTACGGTCCCCCGGTGGAGGCGCGTGCAACCTGGAACAGCCGTAATCACGAGGAGTTCGAAAAACACCGCATCAGACCGGTGGCAAAGAGTGTCGTTCGTCTGGAAAATGAATCGACGATTCCCATCACGACAGCACCGGCACTGATTTTCAACGACGGCCGGATTCTGGCTCAGAGCATGACGCGATATACTCCGATCGGTGGTGATCTGGACATCGAGATGACGGAGGCTGTGGATATTCGGGTACGGAAGCAGGACGTCGAGGTGGATCGTGTTCCAAATGACTTCACCTGGCGAAACGAGAAGATGACACGCATCGACATGGAAGGTGAGGTTACGATCACGAACTACAAGAATCTCCCCGTGATGATTGATGTGCGGCGGGAGGTGCTGGGTAGGGTGGGTGAGGCTGACAATGGCGGTGAGGCGATTCAGCTGGGAGGAGATTGGGACGATGATTTTGAGAGCTACGGAGCGCGGCCATACTGGTGGAACTGGTACTCCTGGCCGTGGTGGTGGTACGTAAACAACGGAACCGGATTCTTTCGGTGGGAGGCGCTGAATCTGGGAGCGGGAGAATCGGTTACGCTAACATACGACTGGCGGTACCACTGGGCGAACTGATCAGTTTTCAATGCTGAGATCGGGATCCGTGGCATTGAGTCTGCGGATCAGCTCACCAATGACGAAGCGACAGCTTGCACAACAGTCACCAGCCTGGCAAAAATCGACGACATCACGGACGCGACAGGTCCCGGATTCCTCAAGGAAGTCAATGATGGTACAGGCGCGGACACCGTGACAGTAACACAGGGTACGGTTTGGTTGCCTCAGCATCTGATTTGCGAGAGCAACAGCCGTTGGGCCGGCAGACGGAATCAGGTGATCGCTCATGGTCCGACCTCAGGGGCGACCGGAACAGCTCTCCTGAAAGCCTGCAAGAGAAAGTGACCGGCCGCTGCCCGCGGACAGGCCTGGTGGGAACGATGGTTCCGCTGCGAGGAGCTTGAATGTCGAAGTTGAAGTGGTCAGCAAAACGGGTTCGGGACTACTATCGCGAACTTCTTGCCACACGTCGTACCTACACGGTGACGCGGGAAGGGTGGCTGTTTGTTGTTGTTACGCTGGTCATCGGACTGGCGGCCCTGAACACCGCGGCGCAGCTGCTCTTTCTCATCTTCGCTCTCATGTGTTCATTCTGGACGTTGTCGGCGGTTCTGGCCACCGCCAGTATGCGCGGGTTGCAGATCGAACGATCCGCTCCATGGATTGCAACGGCAGCGACGCCGGTCGCGGTGGAGTTGACAATTCGCAACCGCAAAAAATCCGCAGACAGTCATTCGCTGCGTGTAATCGACCAGCTGCGGGACGATACCGTCGTTGGTGCTTCGTTCTTCGTTCGTGTTGGTCGCGTGTCATCTGTCAGCAGAAGCTATGAATGCATGTTTCCACGTCGCGGTCGCTACGAGTTTGGAGACATTACCATCGCAACAAGGTTTCCTTTCGGGCTGATTGAGCGTACCATGACGAGAAAGCGTCCCAGGGAGGTCGTGATTCTTCCGCGGACAATTGATGCCGTGGGAATTCTTCAGTCGGCGCGAGTCGATCTCGGCGACCAGGAAGTCAACATCAAGGGACGAGGTTCAGGCCTGTTTGGAATCCGGGCATACATCCCAGGCGAGTCGGCACGCGATATTCACTGGCGGGTGACAGCTCGCACCGGAACGCTGATGACAAGGGAGTACGAAACGGAAGAGAAGCGCCGTGCAAGCATTCTGATCGATAACCGCCTTGGCGCAGAGGCGGGATCCGCGGAGCGCGAGCGGTTTGAACAGGCAATTGTTCTCGCCGGTTCACTTGCCGGAAGGCTTCTGGAGCAGGGACATCAGGTGGAGCTGCTGACCGCGGATGGCAAGGTCGCTTTCGGAATGGGTCCGGCGCATCTGAGGCGCTGCCTGCGTGCGCTGGCGATGCTCGAGGCGCGAATTGGAGGAGACCATGGTCCTCTGCCTCACGAACCGGCAGCCGACAGTGTTCAGATAGTTGTTCGTCACACCGGTCGCGAGGCTTTGTCACCGGATGCCGTGGGCGTCTCCGTTCATGAACACCGGCAGGAGTTGGCGGCTGCGTTGGCAGGGCCTGAATTCGTGGCGGAGGAGTCAATTCCGGGAGTTGAGCAACTGGTATGAACCTCGGCACCGCTTTTCGCCGTCTGACTTTCGCTACAGCGTTGTGGGCGTTCCTGACGCTGTGCTCGACGGGCCAGCTGCATTTGCCGGTCGTAATTGTTTTTCTTGTGGTGTTGTTTGCGGCATGGCGCTATCCTCGGCTTGGTGCGAAGCTGCCGGCTTTTCTTTGGACAATCATCAGCCTCCTGGTTTTTGTGGCGGCTGTTTGTGGTTGGTTTATTTATTTCGAGCGAATGTATGCAGCGACGTATCTCTTCTTCTATCTGGAGCTGAACAGGCTTTTGCTGGCGAGATCGAACCGGGACTGGGCGCAGGTCTATGCATTAACGTTTTTCCACATACTCGCCGCATCGGTTTCAACGGAAGCCGTGTTGATTGCCCCGATGATTGCCGTCTACATGTTGCTGATCATTGCGGCGATGATGGTTTTCACAATCAAGCGGGATGCGGAAACAGCCTTCGCGGAAGGTCGAAGCCCGCACCGCAATTCCGCAAGTCCGGGAAAAACGGGTATGCCTGCTCGCCTGACACAACCGGACGTTGATCATCTTCGGAACGTTGCCCGCTTCCAGTGGCTGACGCGGCGGTTCGGGTGGTCACTGACAGCGATGACCTTCTTTGTTCTGTTGGGGGGTATGGGTCTCTTCTGGCTGATTCCACGTTCCGCCAACAAAGCATTCTTTTCACCCTTCGGTCCCGGCGCGGATGCGACGCGCATGAGCGGGTTTGCTGACAACGTGGACTTCGGTGGCGTGGGGGAGATTCAAACCGATCCCTCGATTGTAATGCGTGCGTCACCTCTGCTTCGTCCCGGTCAGCAGGAACCTTCCTTTCTTCGTATCCGAGGCACTGCGCTGGATGTGTTCAACGGCCGTAACTGGAGCAAGTCTGAGAGCGAACTCCGCCGGAGAGCTGAACATCCGAACACGCGTGGAATCTCCTTTTCAGAATTGATGACCTTTGTGAATACCATTCCGTCGGAACGGACAATGGACTTTCGGCTAACGGTTGAGCCGGAAACATCGGGGTATCTTTTTGCGCCCGACCAACCGGTTCGGATCGAGCTTGAGCGCGAAGTTCGAGTCGACGTGGACTCATCGCTGGTGAGTGCCCGCCTTATCATGCCACGTAATGTGCCCATTGTTTACACGACCACTTCGTATGTTTCCTCCGATCAGTTACCAGGTCACTCGCAACTGGAACGGGATGTTTCCTCGACAACGGCGGGGATTCCGGCGGCGATACGAAATTTTGGAGAAAAGTTGATTGGTGACGTTCGCCTTCTGACCCAGCGCTCCTCCGGTAGTGAGTTCGTCCGAACAGACGACCTGAAATCGTCGGTTTATCTTTCGGTTCCCAACTTCGAAGGGCGCGACGCAGTGATAAGCACAACCGCGGAATGGGTGGAGGGACTCACGGAGCCCGCGGCCGTTGCAGAGCGCATCGAGGAGCGGTTCAAGACCGGGTTCGAGTACTCGCTGGAAAGTGATTTTTCCAATCGCAGTGATCACCTCGCAGTATTCCTGACCGAAGCGCGAAGCGGTCACTGCGAGTACTTTGCCACGGTCATGGTGCTCATGCTGAGGGAACGCGGCATTCCGGCTCGTATTGTGAACGGCTACCTGACCGACGAATGGATGGATTCCGCCAATCGGTTTATTGTTCGACAGGAACACGCACACTCGTGGGTGGAGGCTCGAGTGGACGACACCGCACTTTGGCGAACATTCGATCCCACACCCGCATCCGGCATTGGTTCCAACAGAACGGGAGACTCCTTCTACCGCTGGTGGAGCCGCATCATGGATGCTGCGAAACTTTATTGGTATGAGTCGGTCATTGACTATAGCGTGGATGATCAGAAATCACGGCTTCAGATGATTCTCGGGGGAATCTCCCGGATTAGCGATAAATCGCAGACAGGGCTGGAAGCGATGCGTCAATGGTGGTGGGGCTCGGAGCGGGATGGATCCGGCGGAGCACGACAGGCAATTCCTCTTATGGCGGGTGCCGGTCTTGGCATCGCGGTTCTCGCCGCATTGATTTATCTCGCGCGTATGCGTATCGGTTCGACAGGGCGCAAACGCCTGACAGGGCGTGAGCGTGAAATTCGGCACGATTTGAAACCATACGTTGAATTACTGCGAGAGGCGGAGGCGCTCTATCCGCGCAAGCCGGCTGAAACGCCGCGAGCATGGGCACGCTCGGTTGCGACAGAATCGTCTCTGAATGAATTTGTGCCACTGACGGACGCGTACTACCGTGCCCGGTACGAAGACACTCCTTTTGACGAAGCGTTTCACGCGACAGTTCATGCACTTCGCGAACGCATACGCGAATTACGAACAGCGACACGACGATCAAGTCGTTCCGGCGTCGTGCGAAAGCCGGCTGGCCTGCAATGAGCCTTGCCGCCCCGCCGGAAGGCTGGTGACGTCCCGCCATTCGCCTTGAGGAACGCTCCCATGTCTGAATTCAGTTTTCCCCAGCATCTTCTGTCATGTCGGAAGTTTCGAATCGGCAATGTGAGCGTGGGTGGCGAACATCCCCTTGTATTGTTCGCGGGGCCGTGTGTGATCGAAAGTCCGGAACACACCCTGGAAATGGCAGCTCGCATCAAGGACGTCGCAGAGCGGGTCGGAGTACCGCTGGTCTTCAAGGCATCGTATGACAAAGCGAATCGCAGCTCAGGTTCGTCGTGGCGGGGACCGGGTTTGAGGAAGGGCCTGGACGTTCTGAGAGATGTGACACGCTTGCACGGCCTGCCGATCCTGACGGACGTTCACAAGGAGGAAGAAGCGGTTGAAGCGGCTGACGTCTGTGACATCCTTCAAATACCGGCCTTTCTTTGCCGCCAGACGGATTTTGTGCAGGCAGTGGGTCGTGTTGGCAAACCGGTGAACGTGAAGAAGGCGCAGTTTATCGCACCTGAAGATGTGGCAAATGTTGTCAGCAAATTGAAAGACGTGGGTTGTGAAGACGTTCTTCTCACAGAGCGGGGAACGAGCTTTGGCTACCAGAATCTCGTATCGGATTTTCGTTCACTCCCGACAATGCAGAAACTCACCGGACTGCCGGTATGCTTCGACGCCACCCACAGCGTTCAGCAACCCGGCGGACTGGGCAACGCAACCGGCGGCAAGCGCGAATTTGTCCCGACTTTGGCACGCGCGGCTTGCGGGGTTGGTGTGAACGCGCTCTTCATGGAAGTGCACGATAGTCCTGAGAAGGCCTTGAGTGACGGCCCGAACATGGTGCCGCTGACGGAACTGGAAAACGTTCTGCGGGGATGTCTGGCGATCGATGGGGCGTTGCGAAGCACGGCAGGATAGCTGGTGAAAATCGGCTCGCAGCCCGGCTGCGATATCAGATTCAGACTACGTCAGTTTCTCCGACATGGCGGCCATAAAATCTTCAAAAGACATGGATTGATCAAATGCGACACTGTGTTTTCGCGCGAGGCTTGCCGCCGTGTGGTAAACCTCCAGAGAGAGGTTCCAGTCAGCCTTGAGAGTCTCCGGCGAAAGCTTGACTGGCTCCGGAGGAGGAGGCGGTTCGGGAGTGGGAAAGGAGATGGGTTCCCTCTCCAGTTCGTCCGCTGACGGAATGGGAACATCATCTTCCGATGGTTCGTTGAGAGCGGCGGCGGAGAATTTGCGCACCTTGACCAGAAGAGAGGGACGGTAGGTCAGCCGGTTACCGATAAGGAGGCGATCCTGCACCTCTCCGGAATGGATGGCTTCATGGAATTCGGTTAGCGCCTCGCTTTTGTCCCATCGGTAGGGGATGAGGTTTGTGGCACCCTCCAGCTGCATGTTTTCCCAAAGATGGCCTTGTGGGCTCAGAAGAACAAGGGCGCCACCATGTTGTTTCAGCAGACGATTGCACCAGAGTAAATCCACCACTGCCATGCGTTCAGGGTAGTCGGCGTTGGCGAGGTCGAAAAGAACATACAGATTCTTCTGCACACGCGACATTTCCAGAATGAGCTGCCGGAACGTCTTTGAGGGCCCCGGATCGGGATCCGCAAGTGGATCAACTTCGAGGACATGGACTTTTCCCTCGAGAGACCAGACGAGTTTCATGGTGGGGCTCCAGTTGCTGACGCTGAACACCGACGCTTATGGCCGGTTTCATACCGGTCGAGTCAATTCTGTGGGTTCATCCCATTATTCACGTTCATTTCACAACAATGAAGAATTCCACGGCTGCCGCCGCGAGGGCGATGAAAATGGCAAGGATCCAGGCGCCCAGCCGGAGCTGGTTGTTTGTAACGCCTTTTTCGTCCTGCTGATCCGTTTCTTTGCTCATTGTGTAAACCACGGTGAGAAAAAGACCGAGGAGTAGTAGAGAGCCAATGAAGAGGAATGGTAGCACGGTACAACCCTTTCAATTCTGTGGGGAGCCTTCGCATTGGTGCCGGACGGGTTGCAAGCCCGTATCGTCAACAGTTGTCCTCACATACAAGCCAGTCGCCTGTGTCACGCTTGAGAAGCCTGTAGTAGCGGCGGATCAAAAACAGTTCCAGTGGCAAAACGATCCCAAACCAGACGGCGTTTGCGATAATCAGATCGAGCGCAGGGTTAAGAGCGAAGCGAAACAGGAATCTGTCCGGCAGGAAAAGGGACACGAGAGTCCATGCCCAGCCGGCGAAAACAATGGCAACTCCCGCAACGAAAAGACGGCCCAGCCCGGCAAAAGTGGCGTGAAAGGCATCACGGCGAAACAGGTAGACGCTCATGGCGATCAATATAACCAGAGTGGAATAGAGAAAATCCTCCAGCAATCCGAGAACGGCAACCGGGAGCGCTCCTGAAACGACAAGCTGGCGGCCATTGATCTGCTGAGCCGGCTTCGGTTGAACAACCGTAACGGATTGTGTGGTGGTTGTTGTGGAATCATCGATGTTACTGTCGAGAAAGAACTCCACGGCAACCTGCTGCGGTTCGGATGACGGCCCGCTCACTGCGACGGGTGATTCACGCTCAGGAGGAAGAAAGGGAATCGTGACCACGGTATAGTATGTCGGATCGCGCAGGATCTGACCATAGCTGATCCACCAGCCGAGAATGTTCAGTGACATGAGAACCATCAGCGGAACCGCTGCCTTGCCGATGACAATCATGGAAGGTGTGAGAAAGCGAACCGCGAATTCTTCCCGGAGCTGATGCCATTTTGTTTCACTGGCACTTCGATAGACCATAAAGAAGGCGATAACAAGATCCGCTCGAAGCAGCATGTTCATCGTGTCGAGAACGGCAACCTGCCAAAAGGACATTCCGAGAGTCGCCCGGGGAAAAACGCGGCGGGTCACCCACGTCAGCGACGCCCAGACAAGAACGATCAGAATGGTCCAGAGAAGCCACTTTCGCGAGAAGCGAATTCGTTCGCGTCTGAGGATCGGGTTGTCCGCAAGCATTCGCGTTGCCGGTCCGAACGTGAGGCGATCAATCGCCGACACGTTTCCAGAGGTGATTCACCGGGCCGACTCCGCCGCCGATTTCAACAGCATTCTTCATCGCGCCATGAAGCCAGTCACGAGCTTCACGAACAGCTTCCGCGAGATCGAGGCCACGACCCAGGTTGGATGCGATGGCGGCACTGAGAGTACAACCGGTCCCGTGGGTGTGTTTGGCGTCGATGCGCGGGCTATCGAAGGCCGTGATTCCCTTCGGTTCCCAGAGTACATCCACCGCACGATCCGCTTCGGCAAGGTGACCTCCCTTCACGAGGACCGCCCGGCAACCGAACTTCGCAAGATCACGCGCCGCTTCCTTCGCGTTGTCAACGGTCTGCACATTGCGCTGCAGAAGAACCGCGGCTTCCTCGGCGTTCGGTGTGATCAGTCTTGCCATGGGAATCAGCCTGCGTTTCAATGCGGAAACGGCATCGTCCTGGAGCAGCTTGTGACCACTTTTGGAAATCATTACGGGATCGACGACGAGGTTGGGCACTGCAAAAACCGCACAACGATCCGCAACAGTTTCAATCAGTTCCGCTCGCGACAGCATTCCCGTTTTCGCGGCATCGCAGCCGATGTCGGAAAGGACGGAATCCATCTGCTGGCGGACGAGACCGGAGGGAACATCGTGGATTGCCTGAACACCGTACGTGTTCTGAGCCGTGACAGCTGCAATCACGCTGAAGCCATAACAACCGTGGGCCATGATGGTTTTGAGGTCGGCCTGGATGCCGGCGCCTCCACCGGAGTCGCTGCCGGCGATGGTCAGTATTTTCGGAAGCGTGTTGGGCAACGGTTGCTCGTTAGTGGGCGAGATCGGTGAGATCCGCTGAAGTTTTGACGCTCTCGGGAAGAATATCGAACTCAAGTCCGTCCCAGGCGAGTTCCATACCGCTCGGCAGCATCGCATTGGTTTCGTGATGCTCGAGATGGTGAGTCATGTGCACAAAGTAAGTTTGTTCAGCAGAGACCTTCGTGGCGACCGCTACAGCTTCGTCGAGATTGAAGTGTGTGGAATGCTTTTTTTGCCGCAAGACGTTCAGTATCAGCACGCGGCAGCCGCCAATCAGGTCCATGGACTCGCTTGAGATGGCACTCGCATCGGTAATGTAAACGAAATCGCCAAAACGATACCCGAGGATCGGGAGGCTGCCGTGCATGACGGGAATGGGGACAATGCGCAGACCAAGGAACTCGAAAGGGCCATCGACCTCGATCAGGTCGAGGGACGCAACGCCGCCGCCCTCTGAGGGTGGGTTGAAAATGTAGTCAAAGCGCTTCCGGATGTCTGTCAGAACAGCGGGCTGCCCATACATCGGCAGTGAGTGTTTTTGACGAAAGTTATAAAGGCGAAGGTCATCAATACCACCGACATGGTCATAATGGGCATGGGTCAAAATCACACCATCGAG
The DNA here is from genome assembly GCA_028284075.1 of Candidatus Sumerlaeia bacterium. Taxonomy (GTDB): domain Bacteria; phylum Sumerlaeota; class Sumerlaeia; order SLMS01; family JAHLLQ01; genus JAJFLJ01. The sequence goes on from JANQSL010000055.1 coordinate 24,077, forward strand.
CCGGTCGATGCGATGAGTCAGAGCCTGTTGCCGGTAATCCGGTCCACAATCGACGATGAACGCACGAGCTGACGCGATGTCACCCTGTTCACGGATCAGCAGGCCGGAGCGAAGCCGCTTGTTTTTCGGATCGTCGGATAGGCAGACGGGCTCGTGGCAGCCGATGGGAGGGACGCCGGTGGAGGTTCCGGAGCCCAGAATCGTTGCGCGCCACCGTCGAAAATCACTCATGGTTGCGGCATCGGGCCCGAGTTGGCGGAACGCGTAAAGTGGAAACCGGACAACACGCTTGCCACTGCGGGTGGAGCCTCCGAACGTGCGCCCATGCTGGCGGGTGTCTGGAAACAAATCGAAAACGCGTTTGAACTGGTCTTCTCCACCTCCGGTGGAGTGGTGATCTGCTTTTTCCGCAGCATCTTTTCGTTCCGTATGAGGGGAACGGATATCGAACGCCTTCTCCGCCAGATGGTTTTTATCGGAGTTCACACCTTTCCAATCGCCATCGTGTTCGGGTTGTTTACCGGGATGATTTTCTCACTGAACCTTGGGCTTCCGCTCAAGGACTTCGGCGTCGAGGACCGGATTGGTTCCGCCCTGGGTGTCGCACTGGTCCGTGAACTGGCACCTGTTTTTACAGCATTTATTCTGGCGGCTCGAGTGGGTGCCGCGATCACGGCGGAACTGGGCACCATGTCGGTGTCGGAGGAGATCGATTCCCTTCGTGTCATGGGAATCAGTCCCGACCGCTATCTTGCCATGCCCCGTATTGTGGGAGCGCTCTTGATCAGCCCGCTGTTGACTGTTTATTCCTGCGCGGCGGGCATGATCGGAGGCCAGCTGCTGGCGAAGTCCTACTTCAGCGTGAGCAACACGGTTTTCTGGACGCGTGTGTACCAGTCCATCGATTTCAAGGAAATCGGGACCGGACTCCTGAAGTCTGTTGTATTTGCCGCTTTGTACTCCGCCATTTGCGTGCATTTCGGGATGACAACACGAGGCGGCGCGGAAGGTGTGGGCCGCTCCACCACCCGCGCGGTCGTGGTTTCACTGTCGGCGATTCTCGTGGCGGACTTTCTCCTCACTCGCGCGCTTTTTGGCTAGTCACCCCGACGTCAGCTTCATCAGTTCCCGCACCATGACAATTCCAAGTGCAATGAAGAGAATCACTCCGGCAACGATGAGCTCCGTGAAGAATGCCTTTCGTCGGCGCATGGATGCATAAACACGCTCGATGTGCAGAATCAGATAGGAACGCAGCTGATTGTCGTGCAGGCGCGTCGCACGTAGAATGGCCGCGGCCAGCGTGGCATCCTCGACCGTTGTCATGGCAGCATAGGTGGCTGCAACGATCTTGCGGAGCGGCTCGATATCAGGATTTTCACGCCAGAGTCCTTCCGCGTTTCCGAGAAGGGAATCGCAGATTTCCAGATCGTTAATGCGAACATCGTCCCGTTCGAGAGTGCGCCGTACCTGAGCCGTAAACTGCACCGAATCCCACTTTCTGCCGGAATCCCGGAGATAATCGGTCAATGCCTTGTGAAAATCCGCGGCGGAGGAGGGACGATGATTCGGCTCGGGGTTCATGGAAACTGTACACAGATGAACCAGTTCCGGCGGGAGATAACGTTCTCCCTTGTACTCCTGCAATGGCGTATATTGTGCGGCTGCGGCGCGATTCAAAGAAGTGGTCATATCCTTGTCGGCGTAAGGAGCATGACCCGTCAGCAACAGATAGAGAATGGATCCCAGTAAAAAAACATCCGTGTGCGGTCCGATGCGGTCACAGTGTGAATCGGTTTGCTCCGGAGCCATATAGGCGGGAGTTCCGCCTGGATTCATGCCATTCCTGCGTGTCGGAACATTCGGTTCTTCCATCAGGCGCGGGAGGTGTTTTGTGGCGGCGGTTTCATCGTGGACAAGAGCCAGCCCCCAGTCCATTAGCTGCACTTCCCCGTAATTGCCGACGATCACCTGAGACGGTTTCAGATCGCGATGAACGACACCGCGGGAGTGGGCAAAATGAACGGCTTGGGCAACATCGGCGAGGGTTTGCACATGCATGCTGAGAAAGTCACGAACACCCAGACGAACAAGATCGTTTCGAATGCGCTCAGACCAGAGTTCGCCTTCCACCAGCTTCATTGCCAGCAGCATGCGACCCCCGCGATCGGTCCCCAGGTCATGAATTGGTGCGATGTTGGGGTGACTGAGGTTTGCGGTGATCAACGCCTCGTAGTAGAAGGCGCTCTCCACCTGCAGTGTGTGGTCCGTTTCTGAATCAGGGTTTGGCGTGAGCCGGTCCGCGCGAAGACGTTTGATGGCGATAGTTCGCCTGAGAGCCGTTTGAGTGGCACGCCAGACTTCACCGAAACCGCCGCGGGCGAGTCGCGTCTCAAGGATGAATTCCTGCTCCTCGCCTCCGGTTTCTCCCCCTGGCGACTGAATTCGGAGAGATGAAGTGGAGGAATCGCCCGAAAGACTTCTTGGCGGAAGAGCGTCCGTTGGCTGTCCCGTTGGAAATTCCTGCACGGAGCGATTGATCGTCGCCCAGGGGCTGGCGGCACCTTCTTCCACTGATTCATCGTATGGTCTCGACACGGACTGTGGCCTTTCCATCACGCGTAAGCCGGAGGCTGATGCACACGAGTATCCAATTGGAGCAGGGCGCGTAACAATGCTCCGAACGTTAATCGCTCACGATTTGGTTCGCTGAGCCACTCGGCATCTTCCCCGAGGTTCTCCATGAGCCACGGTGAATGAAAATTCCCTGTCCAGCGAAGAAGCGGAACCTCGGTTCCGTCTGTCAGGCGCAGCGCAACGACCCACGACTCGAGGCTGAAAACCGGGAGTAGAGGTGCGGGGAAAAAATTGGAGTCGGAGAAGTCCAGCGACTCGACATCCGTAAAACGGATGGTTCGACTCTCCTCTTGAGTGAAAAACAACGTGTCAGTGATTTCGATGAGTTCCCGCTCCGGGTCGATGCGCACCTGGCGGCGTGAAAGACCCAAAGTGATGAGCAGCTGAAACATGGACGGCTGCGTGACAAGGCAGTCATCTCTCGAGTCCACGACCGGACCAAAGCAAATATGGCGAAGAAGCGGCGGCATTGACAGTCAATTCGTGTGGCCTTGAGGCTCCGCGCCCGGTGAAACTCTGTCAACCGAGAGGAGCATCCGTGCCCGTGAATCGCCTTCGCCAGTTTGCCCGCGACCCGTTTGCCGCGGGTCTGGCCGTTCTGATGTTCGTGGCGTTTGTCTGGTTCGAGTGGGTGAGCTGGACCCAGTATGCCTCCCATCGCGTTTTTCTGGCGGACGCCGGCAAATTTGACTTCATGTGCTCCGGTCTTCGGCATGGCCATTTTTTCCGCGACCCTCTGTACTGGAATGCCGACGCTTCTTATTTTGCACTGCACTTCAGACCGGTGCTCATGGTGATCATGCCGTTCTATTTTCTGTTCGATCATGCGATGACCTTTCTGACGGCAATGAACCTGACGCTCGTGTTGGGT
>JANQSL010000139.1 GCA_028284075.1 Candidatus Sumerlaeia bacterium
CTTACTCCATTCAAGAGCCTCGGTCAGAAGCTCGCGAAAGCTCTCCGGCTTGTCAGAGGCAATTCCGAATACCCGCGGCTCGCAACCGAAGGCGCGCAGTTCCTGCTCGAGATAGTAGATATTCACCCCAACGACATCCGTTTCGCGAAGAGGCTCTCCGTGAGCCTTGATTTCATCGCCGCTCGTGAGAATTCCGATTCTGGGCGGAACAAACACGGGAAGTTCCGGAATGTTGTACATTGCAAGGAAAGAGAGGGTGGCGGAGTGGAGACGGGTACCGGTCCCGAAGAGTGGCTCATCACGAGGAACATCCTCTCCCCTGCGGCGAATATGCCGCCCGGGCACCGGCGGAGTGGAAACAGCCACTGCATCTCCCTCATCAATGACCTTTTCAACGGGTACAACCGCGTCAAGATCCGCGGGAACCTGAGCACCGGTGCTGATGCGAATTGCGGAACCAACCGAACAACGACCCTGAAATGGCGTGCCTGCAGCACTCTCGCCACAGACTGAAAGCCGAACGGGCCTGTCCGGAGAGGCCGATGTACAGTCCGCGGCTCGCATCGCAAACCCATCCATCGCCGAGTTGTCGAAGCGGGGAAGATCGAAGGGAGCCTGAACGGAGGAGGACAAATACCGCCCTGCAGCCGACAACAACGGGACTGTCTCCGTTTGAGTTTCAAACGAAAGGCCGAGAATGATTTCAAGAGCTTCGCGGTAGTCGACCAATTGTCACTCTTTTCGCATCCGTCTTTTCTATCGTGTCGCAACGCCGACCTGACGCAACGGAGATTGACCCTATGGTGGAGATGCCACGCGCCTGTGTGATCAGCACGGGAACGGAAATCACGCAAGGCCTCTATGCGGACACAAACGCCATGTCTCTTTCCAGGCTTCTCAAGGACCATGGGTTCTGGGTCGTTGGTCACGCCGCGGCCCCTGACGATGAAAACCTGATTCGCGATGCGATTCGCAATACGTTCGGCCGGGTGGATCTGGTGATCGTGACAGGAGGACTGGGGCCAACTCAGGATGATCTCAATCGGGAAATCATTGCGGAACTATGGGATACTCCGCTGGTCCACGTGAACAGGGCGGCGGAGATGATTCGGGGTCGGTTTCGCAACCGTGGAGTTCAAATGCCGCCACGAAACCTGAAGCAGGCGAATACTCCGAAAGACGCAAAAATTTTACTCAATTTTTGGGGAACAGCTCCGGGCTTCTTCTTGAGACGAACGGATGACAAGCCCGCGCTTCTTGCGCTGCCGGGAGTTCCATCAGAGTGGCGCTCCATGATGGGTCGATACTTCGAGCGAGATGTGCTTCCCTCTCTTCCTCAAAGACCTTTCACTCGAATCCACACCATTCATCTCGCTTTGGTTCCGGAATCCACTGTGAACGAATGCCTGAGTGATCTGTTCGATCGTGATGAGGGAGTGATGCTGGGTCTGCTGGCGAGCCGCGGAATCATCCGCGTGCGAATCGCCACCCGGGGAAAATCGGAGGCGCAGTGCGAGCAACGCCTTGCGCGGACGCGCGAAGAAGTCTTGAACCGGCTTCCACAAGACATTGTCCTTGCTGAAGGACCGGATACCCTGACTGCGGAAGAAGTTGTTATCCAGGCCTGCCGCACCAATGGATTGACCATTGCGACTGCAGAATCGTGTACCGGTGGAGGAGTTGCAAAGAGACTGACAAACGTTCCGGGCTCCTCAAGTGTCCTGTTGGAGGGCTTTGTAACCTACAGTAACAGGGCCAAGGAAAGGACACTGGGAATTGAGGCAGGAATGCTTGCGAGCGAGGGTGCGGTCAGTGAAGCCTGTGCGGCGGCAATGGCGGCTGGTGCAAGAGACAACACCGGTGCCGATCTGGCGGTCGCAATTACCGGTATCGCAGGTCCGGATGGAGGCAGTGACGAAAAACCCGTCGGGACGGTATGGTTCGCGGTCAGCTCGCGACGTGGAACCGAGACATTGCTTCGGCATTTCCCGGCTGATCGGAACAGTGTTCGCGAGTGGTCGGAGAACCAGGCGCTGGACCTGCTCCGCCGGTGCGCAGCCGATCTCCCAATTCAGGCGGATCTGACTGAAACATGGAAAACAAAGCCCTGAGAGTTGAAAGGCCTTGCAAGTCCTGCCGCGGGACCTGTTGGATTCAGTGAAGATGAGTGTTGGAGTGCTCCTCAACATGGCTGGATACATCACAACTTCAATCGCTGTGACCACAGCAGTTGGGCTTCTTTTCCAAACGCCTCTTCTCGCACAACCGATGGAAGAGGTGGCGGATGTTGTGCGCAGGCCGGTCGTTGTGGCTCCGGAGCAATCAAACGACCCTCCACAGGCAGAGAGCGCAAGTGTCCCGGTGCCCGAGCCACCCCAGGCAATGTCATATAATCTGCCGTTCAGCCTGAGTGATTGCTACACGCTGCTTTCTCAAGCCCGGGATGCCCTCAGGGAACAGGAATCCGGTGCCGCGGAGTGGGATCTGGACTCTGTGAACGGTTTGATGGAGACTGTTAGTGCATATCTCCGCGAACGGGATACCATGCACTCGAATCTGATTGAGTACGAATGGGAGATGCTTGTTTCCGAGCCGGTGAAATCCGGACTGCCGCAGTCATCGGCAATCGGGGTTAACCCGGGCAGGGCGGGGCACAAGATCAATGCGTTGTCGTTTCAAGTCGACGGTGGAGACGTGGTCCTTCACAAACTCGATGTCTACGATGAAGAGAACATGCTTGTGGGTCCCTTCAAGCGTGAAGTCACGCTGCGCCACAGCCTCCCGCGCCGGTACGTTTTCCACCTGTATCTGCCGACGGATGTACAGCGAATCGTGATGTCGACTTCTCAGTCGAGACCTGCCGCCGGTCATGTGCCACGAGTCGCCATTCTTGCGGGCAGAACCGATGAGCCGGAACACGGCAAAGCGGCGATTCACTACATCTGGCGTTCACAACTGGCGCTCTCTGAAGGCGATTTGCGCCGGGCGGAGAGACGCCTGGAAAAGGCGCAGTCAGAGATTCTTGATTATCGCCGCTTCCTGAATTTTCAGGACTAAGAGCCGATCGCCCAACCCTTATTCAAACAGCCAGTAATCACGCTCATCGCTCTGATTTGGAGTGATGGTGCTTGAGCTGTCAGGATCTCCAAAGAACACGTATTCGTGAAGAGTCCTGGAGAAGAGAGGGTAGGTTACGGCGTAGAAGGTCTGCGCATCGGTGAACCAGTCCCCAAGTGTCGCGGGTGGATCGGAGAGCCGGGTCAAAATGGAAAAAGTGAATTCGCGCTGAGTCTCATAGAAATCCACGCTCACAGGCGCAAGAGTCGCAATAGCACCGAAATCGGGTTCGAAAAGCCATGCCTCCGCCAGGCTGCTCGCTTGAGAGCCTGGCAAGGCGTAGAGACCATTGAAGCAGGTGTACGTCGCAACAAAGGGCCAGCGGTTCTGAGTATCGATGTCATCGACCTTGTTGGCACTCATCATTCGGTTATTCTGCCAGTTGTTGATAAATCCGTGTCCCATGTATTGAGCGTAAGCCGCACCGCCGGCGCCGTCCTGGAGTGCCGACTGAAAAAGATCGAACTCGAGCTGTCCGTCCGGAGTGGATGAGCCATCGTCAATCCGGACCGCGGTCAGTCCGGATTCGCTCCATAGCTGGAGCCATTCGGGCTGATCCTGCCGGAACGTGTTGGGAAAAGGCTGGAAGTCAGTGCCCGCCAGGAACACACCCGTCCGGCCGGAATTCGCAAGGCTGTCCCGCATCTGGTGGTGAGCAATGATCCTGTTTACGGCGGTCGTAATATCATCCGGTGTTTTAGCGGGTATTCGCGCCACTCGCAGGTCGGGCAGTTCATCGTCGCCCTCGACACATGCGTAGAAGAAATCGACGCCGTTTTGAAGCCAGCCCGGGGAGGTCTGAACGCTCTGCTCAATGAACGACGGGACCTCCGGAAACTCGGAAAGACCCAGGTGATCCTTCACATCAAGAGTTCCAAAACCGACCAGCAACAATGCCGGGCGCACGGAACGGCTGGAGGCGTTTTCAACGTACCACTGAACCGATTCGCGAATGGCATCCGGATGCTGCTGGCCGCCTCCGAAAACATCGTAGGCCTGCCGCGGCGAAATCTCCACGATTCCGGGCCCGCGTAAATTCACCAGTGGCTGAAGAGCGGTATCAAACTCGTCAGGGCGCACGTAAAGACCGGTGAGCGTCCCGGCAGGGAGAGGTGAAAGCTGCTCTGCGGGGAATACGACCGGCAAGGAGGCGGTCGACTTAAGTTGAAGGAAAAAGCGGGCCGGAGTGACAGGGGCTTCGAACTCCAGCGCGATCGCTCCATCGCCATCCGTGAATGTCGACGCTCCTGTCAGGAGAACAACAGCCTCCGGATCCGTTACGTCAACAATGGCAACGTCGTCGACAGTTGTGCCTCCGGGAAACCCGCCCACGGTCACCAGGCGTGGTGATGTGCCTTTTGTCGTGTCAACATCCAGTTCGATCATGGCGGTCTCGCCGTTTGCAGCCCTGAGATTGGCGGAATAGGTCATCTCAACCCAGTCGAGACGCTGGGCATCACGAAGTCCCGCATCCACGACGGGATTCTCACCGACGCCTGGAATCGTGTGGGTGAACTCGATGGTGGGGACGCCGGGTTGAGCACCAATATCGACCACCGTATTGTGTTCGAGCAGGATGTTTCCCTCCCACGAAAACCGCGGGATCGAAACTCCGTTCAACACAAGGTCCGTGTAGTGGTCCGGATCGAGAGAGACATTCTGGTTTTGCGCAATCAGGCCAACAGTCAGATCGACAGTGCTGCTGGTGAGGGAGTCAGGAAACGGAAGGTTGTAGGTGTAGGAGGTCAACACGGTGGATGTCGGGGGATTCGCCGCGACGTGAAAAGCGAAGTGATCCGCTTCCTGGTTTACGATAATCTGTTGATAATGCAGCTCCCACTCATGACGGCGGGTCTGCATCAGACTGACTTCCGTGCTTTGAGGTGTGAGGGTGTCGAAGGCCGGGCGGGTCGACACCAGCGGAGAGGGAGATGCGGAACCAGTCGTTGCGAAGACAGAGTCCGACCGGTTGTAGTCGGTCATTCGCTCATTCGCGTAAAACCAAACAGTATCGCCACTGGCTTCCACCACGGAAAGGGCCATGCCATGATGGTCCAAACGCAGAGTGGAAACATCCGCGCCGGTGGCTCCAATCGCAGTCATATCGAGGGAAAAAAGGCCCTCTCCGGAGAATTGGAGGCGCCAGTCTCCCGGCGCTGTTGGCGGTGCGGGGGAACCTCCACCCTTTGTACGGCCTGAATGAGAGGGAAGCGCTTTGACTGCATTGCCGTTGATAAACAGGTTCCTGGCACTGCGAAGCGCTTCGGGGTCCCGGGTCACAAAAGAGGATTTCACGTCTCGGGATGACGGCACTGTCAGAACAAGATCGAGTCGGGTGTTATCCACCGGAGAAGCCGTCAGCTTCAGGCCCGTCATCGTGCCGACACGAACGGGCTTGAAGCTGATCGAGGCGGAAGACGCCGATGGCGAAACATCAAGAACCACTTTCTCCCACACGCTGTCGGCGTCCGGAAGATACACAAGGCACGACTCGACTCGTGAGTCCGGCAGCTGGCCGGTGACAGTGATCGCCTGAAAACCGCCGTCAGGAGTCGGGAGAATTGCAGTGTTCTGCGGCTGCTTCATCATGGCGGGTCTCGGAGAATAGCTCAGGTGGTAGATGCGGTCTCCGGACGACAGGATCTCTTCTGACTGGAGTTGAAACTCAGCGGGCGCCACGACGGGACCGAGGAGCAAACCCAGCAGACAACCGGTGATGGGGCGGTGCTTCATCATGAGGAAAATGTCGGCAATACCGGCAGGCCGCGCAACGGCATAGTCTCGTATGGAGCGGGGAAGCGCTACATGAACATAAAGACGAGAAAGGTTACGAGCCATCCTGCAACGGCTCCCGCGGCGAAGCCGGCCCAGAATCCATGCTGCTTCACGAAAGCCCGCAGGCGTCGCCGGCGCTGCGGACCGTGACCCCCTTCAGAGAGCCCGATAATGAGCTCCACCAGGTGTTTACGCAGTTCACCGGCATCGCGGTGGCGGCGTCTTGGGTCGGGGTTCAGACCCCTGGCAACAAGGCGGTAAATTCCCTGGGGAAGGTCGTCACGAACAGTGTACAAGGGAACCGTTTTGCCCTGCTGGTTTGCGGTAAGATGGTCGCGGGACGAATTATGGCGACCAAAGGGCGGCATGCCAGTCAGAGAAAAATAGAGAGTGGCAACAAGGGAGAAGACGTCGTTGGCGGCTCCTTCCGCTTCGCAACGGGCCTGCTCGGGAGGCATAAAACCGATCGTGCCACTGATGAAACCAGGCGCATCGCTGTCCGGCCCCCTCTCTTCGGCTGTGGATGACAAACCAAAGTCGGCGACTTTGACTCGGCCATGGTTGTCCAGGAGGATATTCTGCGGTTTGATGTCTCGGTGAAGCATTCCTTTTTCGTGGGCGACCGCCACACCGGCGGCGGCTTCAGCCACGATACGTAAAAGATCGACAGGATCGACGTGCTGGCGCTCCACAAGATACTTGTCGAGAGTCATCCCCTCGACCAGCTCCATACTAAAAAAAGTCAGGTCACCGACGGAGTGCCACGAATAAATGTGAACGATGTTTTCATGTGCGAGGCGACTTGTGCGCTCCGCCTCGCGCTTGAGAGAAACCGTGGAGTCTTTACGGCGCGCGCCAATCGTCAGAAACTTGAGGGCAACACGACGCCCGAGCTTGTTGTCGGTCGCGGAAACCACCGCTCCCATGCCACCCCGGCCAAGAAGGTTCTCAACCTCAAAGCCCTCGACCCGGGCAATGACACGAAGCTTTTGAATCAGCTCCGGCTCGCCATCCGTTGACTGAGGAGCCGATTCACCGAGAGACGTAACCGAGTCGTAGGTCTCCTCCACCATGCGCTCAAACTCGCTGCGCTGGAGCTTTCGCGTGGTGGGAAGTTCCTGGACTTGCTGTTCGCCGGCCGGGGGCGCCATCGGACTAACCTGCAATCAAGGTTCTCGTGAGAGAGAGCGTGGAGCGCGAGACGGTCTTCGTCAATGAGGAGCGGCAGGGGCGTTGCAGCTTGACCCACGCCGCCTCGCCACCGGGAGGATGATTGCTCATGCAGGTTCTCAGTCCGGCGGCCCTCTTGTGAAACTTTCCATCATCATCCCTATCTACAATGAACGGAATCTTCTGCCCACGGTTCTTGAGAAGGTCAGAGAGGTCGACATCGAAAAGGAACTGATCCTGGTGGATGATTTCTCGCGGGACGGTACCCGGGAATACCTTAAAACCGAGGAGGAGGGAAAGCCCGGGACGACGGTGGTTTACCACAAGCGCAATCACGGCAAGGGACGGGCAATTCGCAGCGGTCTCAAGCACGCAACCGGCGATATCGTTATCATTCAGGACGCCGACCTGGAATACGAACCTTCGGAGATTCCCTCAATTGTTCGGCCCATTATGGAAGGGCGTTGCGCAGTCACCTATGGTTCACGGTTTTTAGGTCGGATGCCGACGGGAATGCGACTGCCGAATTATGTGGCGAACCGGCTGCTGGCGTTCATGGTGGCGGTCCTGTTCGGTCAGGTCATCACCGATGAGGCAACCGCCTACAAGGCGTTTCGGACGGATGTGATTAAGGGAATTCCGCTGAAATGTGAGCGCTTCGAGTTTTGCCCCGAAATCACCGCCAAACTCCTGATGCAAGGTTATCGCATCCACGAAGTCCCGGCGACCTTCTTCGCCCGAACATTTGAAGAGGGGAAAAAAATCGGCTGGCGGGACTTTGTGGAAGCGGTCAGCACTCTCATCAGATGCCGACTGAAACTCATGTGAAAAGTCCGGTCCTGTTCCCGGGAGAGATCAGTACTGCGTTTCAATGGTTCGCTTGGCAAGTTCATCGATTAGCTTGGAAACGACTTCGTCGACACTGAGTTCCTCAGTATCGATGACGAAGTCGGCTGCGTCCCTGTAGCCGGGCTCCCGGCCTGTGAGCAGAGTGGCAACTTCACCCTTGGGATTCTCCACCTCAAGAAGCGGACGGTTTCTGTCATTCTTGATCCGCTGATACAACTCACGCGCCGATGCCTTAAGGTAAATAACATGACCCAGTGTGCGCAGTATCTGGGCGTTCTCAGGCGTTTCAAGAGCACCTCCACCGGGAGCGATCACCCGGGAGAGGGAGCCATCGAGTTCGCGGATGGTTTCGGTTTCGAGGACACGAAAACCGTCCTGGCCTGACTCCTTGAAGATTTTGGGTATGGATTTGCCAGCCTTTTCGACGATGAGCTGATCAACATCGACAAAATCGTATCCGAGGTCAGCGGCGAGTTGCTCGCCCACCTCAGTCTTGCCGGCACCCATCATTCCTACTAAGACAACACATCGTCTGGACATTCTAAACCTCTTCTCGACCGAAATCCCCGGGACGCTAGGGACCGTATGAACCGGGTGTCAATCTCCAGTCAGGAGAGCTGTCCGCATGGCCAGACGGTCAACCTCGACTCCTGTCCACTTTTCGAGTGAAAGCGCCCCCTGCGCAACCAACATGGAGAGACCGTCAACGGTGGAGATCCGGCGATGGCGACATTCGGCAAGCAGCTCCGTCTCAAGAGGAGCATACACGGCTTCGAGCACCACGGCGGAAGGAGAAAGGTGCTGCGGGTCGAAAGGAAGCGAATCGCCCGGTTTCATGCCCAGGCTGGTCATCTGGAGAACGACGGTGGCATTGGCAAGCAACTCCGGCGTTGTTGTCCGGGCCGCTTCATAGGCGGTGCCGGGAAAGACGGGACCAAACTCCTCTGCAAGAGCCACGGCTTTTTCCACGGTCCGATTGACGATTGTGACACGGGCCGCCCCGCGATCGCCTCCACCCCAGGCACAAGCACGAGCCGCGCCCCCCGCACCGACAACAATTACGTGACCGCCCTCAACGTTTGCGCCTTTCTCTGCCAGAATTGCATCATAGGCACCTGCAACGTCCGTGTTGTCACCCACCATGCGCCCGTCGTCTTCGATGACGATTGTATTGACCGCGCCCGCTCCCTTTGCCGTCGGCGTGAGTTCATCCATGAATGGAATAATGGCGGTCTTGTGGGGAATCGTCACGTTGCAGCCGCGGAAGCCGAGAGCGCGAAGGCCATTCACGGCTTCCGCCACCCGGTCAGGATGAACGGATACCGGAACGTAGGCATAATTGAGCCCGGCGGACTGAATCGCGGCAGCGTGCATCACAGGGGAGCGGCTGTGAGAAACGGGCCATCCCATCACACCCAAAAGTCTGGTTTCGCCGTTAATCATTTGAATCTCCATCGAGCCGTCACAGAGACGGAACAATCAGCCATCCAAGGAATTTCACAACTCGCTCGTGGGCGATCAGGATGACAAACGCACCCACGGCAATGGACGGAATAAACGGCAGGTGATGCAGCTGATGTGGCATCGGAACCGTGCGTGCAACTTCGGCATAGCGCCTCCAGAGAGGTCGCTCGGTGTCGACCCGCAGTTGTTCCTCCACGCGAGGGAGACAATGGGTACGACACCATCCAATAATCGCATCTTCCGTGGCGACGGCGAACTGAAGATTGCGCCCGGTGACCTCGCGAAGCTCCGCGACCAATGCCGTATTGAGCGGATTTTCGACAGCAAACCGGGCGGTTTTCGCAGTCATCTTGAGCGGGAC
>JANQSL010000101.1 GCA_028284075.1 Candidatus Sumerlaeia bacterium
GTTCCCGGTTCCCGCTCCTGAAGCAATGTGAAGACCGCCCTCCGGCACGAGTGTTCCGATGCCGGTCAGTCCTTCCGGATTCACAAAGACGGCATCCACCGGATCACCGTCGCTCCCATCCAGAGAATGACCATCGCCGAATTCCGTTCCCGCAAGGCCGGAAAGATCCACGTTCAATGCGCCTCCCGCGTCGACCAGCCGTAGAGTGCTGCCTCCCAGCTCAAAGCTGGTGTTCAGTTCATTCTTCGGGTCCGGATCGGCATCGTCGATGCCGCCGGTCACCGCCGCCGCTTCAAAAGCGAAGAGCGACTGGGGAGCCGAAGTGATTTCCTGCAACGGCATCAACACGGTATACGTTCCCGTATTCTGATCGCAGGCGTCACCCGTGTCCGTCCGCACACTCAGCTCGAGAAAACGATCGCCGCCGTCGAACGCATTCGCGCCAAAGTCCAGAAGAACGGAAAACAAACCGTCCTCGACACCAACGTCGTCGGCGCAATCCGTCCCCAGAGAGTTGCTCCCGCCGGCATCCGAAAACAGCTCGAAGAAAAGATCGTATGTCCCGTCGGCCGGACCATCCCCGTCCTGAAGCTGCCCCTGGTAGGTGAAGGAACCCTGAGCAGACACCATCGTTGTTGCGGGCAGCAGAGTCGCGAGCAGTCCGGAAATCAGCCTGGAGGAGAACCGAACCTGGTTGTTCAGCATATACGGTCACTTTCCCGCAGACCGTCCTGACAACCGGGTCCGCAGCTCAGGAATGGGGATTTGAAAACGGCTCATGTCAGCGACAACCGGTGAACTCGCCGGTGCAAACCGAATCGCGGCGGAACGGACGAACCCCGAAACCGGACCTGATTCACCCTCCGTCGAGCCCGCTAGCAACCGGTTGCGCGATTTTGGCCGTTTTGGGCTCGACACTGGCCGGAATGCCTGGTTTTCTGCTCCGTAATCGTATGAATCGGTTCGACTTGTCCGGGCGGAAAGGCGGGCCGGAACACGGGAAAGGACTCGGTGGAACCAGCGGATGGCACCTGACCCCGGAGTAATCGCCGTTGCCGGCCACATTTGTCTCGATCTGATCCCGGAGTTCACCGCCGGAGCGGACTCCCTGGGCGACATCCTTGAGCCCGGAAAGCTCGTCGACGTCGGCCCCATGCTCACGTCCACGGGAGGAGCGGTCGCCAACGTTGGAATCGCCCTTCAGAAGCTCGGCCTGCCCGTGCGTCTCATCGGCAAAACCGGTGACGACCCTTTTGGCGAAGTCATCCGCAACACCGTTCGCGCTCACGGCGACCGTCTTGCTGAACACATGGTCATCGCAAAGGGCGAGAGTTCCTCCTACACGGTCGTCATCAATCCGCCCGGAATCGATCGCGTGTTTCTGCATCACTCCGGACCCAACGACACATTTTCATCGAGCGATGTTACGGACGCGCATCTTGAAGGCGCCTCCATGCTGCACTTCGGTTATCCGCCCATCATGACGGCGGTTCGCGAGAACGATGGCGGGGAACTTGTCGCGATCCTGCGGCGCGCAAAAGAAGCGGGACTGACAACGTCGCTGGACATGTCTTATCCCGATGCGAATTCCGATGCGGGCCGAATGAGCTGGGAACCGTTCTTCCGAAACGTTCTTCCTCACGTGGATGTTTTTCTTCCGAGCCTCGACGAGATTGCCTTCATGCTGCGCGATATTGAAATGAAGGAGACGGAAGACAAGCCGTCCCGCGCATCCGTCGAGGTTCTCCTCAACTACGATCCCGACAAGGACGATGCGGACGACCCCATCGATCACTTCACGGCGATTCTGATTGAGGAGTCGCGCAAGATTTCGGCGCGTGCCGTAACGATTTCACCAAACGGAGACGGCAGTGCTCTGAAAGCGCTGTTGCCGGGTGACGAATCCCGCGAGCTTCCCTCTCCACCGGCGGGATGGCACAAAAAAATTGTCGCACGAATGAAGAACCGGGCCCGCCTGGATCTTTTGAATCGCCGCTCGGAGCAACGCGGCGAGGCATCCTTCGATATCCAGGGACGGCGGGTTCCGGTGGAAGTCATCACGCGCCCCGTCGACGGTGGTGAGGCCGTGGCAATCGTGTTGAACCGCGAACGCGATACAAAACAGGCCTCGCCAAAGGCCCTGCAAACGCTGCAGGACTGCTCAAAGTGGCTCATCGACGCAGGCGCCGCCGTTGTG
Source organism: Candidatus Sumerlaeia bacterium (assembly GCA_028284075.1). Lineage (GTDB taxonomy): Bacteria > Sumerlaeota > Sumerlaeia > SLMS01 > JAHLLQ01 > JAJFLJ01. Next base: position 2,198 of record JANQSL010000101.1, read on the forward strand.
GGGCTCAAGCTGGGCGACCAGGGAATTTATCTTCGCACGTCAGCAAACGCAGCACGTCTCGAGGAAGCCGGAGTGATCCCGCGAGACAAGATACAACAGTGGATCGGCCGCGAACTGATCGCACCGTGTTTCGATGTCAATGTTGTGGGAACGACAGGTTCCGGCGACTGTACCATTGCCGGTTTTCTCGCCAGCCTCCACGGCGGAGCGGGACCCATGGAGTGCATCACGTTTGCAACCGCGGTGGGTGCCTGCAACGTCGAGGCGGCGGACGCGACGAGCGGTATCCTTCCCCGTGAACAGGTTATGAAACGCATCATGGACGGCTGGCCGAAATCGCCTCTTACGGAAAGTCTTCCCGGCTGGCACTGGCTCGACGCTCACAAGGTCTGGATCGGACCCGAGGATCTTCATCTATGAACGGAAGGAAATCCGCACGATGATTAAACGCAGCGAAGTCAGAAAGGCTCAGGCCAGAGCCGCGGCCATTCTTGATGAGGCGGGCATCGTTCTCACCGACGAGGAACGGGCCGGCATTGAAATCGCCGAACTGGGACTGGGTGAACTGGACCGCACGGGACTGGAACTTGTCGTTTATGAAAACAACGAACGCTACTGCGCAAAAGAGCTGGTTCTGTTTCCGCGCCAGACCTGTCCCGAACACAAGCACCCTCCCGTCGGCGACGACCCCGGCAAGCGGGAGACTTTCCGCGTTCGAAAGGGAACCGTGTTTCTTTACGTGGAAGGCGAAAAAACACCGGGCATTCAGGCGATCGTTCCTTCCGGCAGTGAAGACTACTTCACGGTTTTTCATGAGATCGTTCTGAAACCCGGTGAACAGTATACAATTCCACCGAACACACTGCACTGGTTTCAGGCGGGTGACGAACCGGCCATTGTGTCGGAGTTTTCCAGTACCAGCCGCGACGAACACGATATCTTCACGGAC
>JANQSL010000104.1 GCA_028284075.1 Candidatus Sumerlaeia bacterium
GAGATAATGACGTTCCGCCACCGGGAAGAGACTCCTTTCAGCCTTGCGGGACCGGGATCATTCCGGCAAAGCTCGCCCCCGAGTCGTATTGACTATGTCCACCACCGATTCTCCGGCCAAACCCGATCTTCAAGCAATGTTGGATGCCGCTCGCAAGCGCGTGCGGGACACTCATCGTCAACTTCCGGGCATGCAGGTCGCCGAGGCTTACAGCCGCGATATCGACGAACTGGTGGAGAGTCACCTTAACTGGCTTGTGGCGGAAAATCCGAAGTTTGAGAAAGTGCGAAGGCGATGCGTCCTCGCGGCTATTGGCGGCTATGGCCGGCGCGAGATGAACCTTCACTCCGATATCGATCTCCTTTTCCTGTTCCGGGAAGAACCCGATGCACTCGACGAGGAGTTGATCAAAGCCTTCGTTTACCCCATCTGGGATCTGAAGGTCGACCTGGGCCATCTGGTCAAGACTGTCGACCAGATCGTTGAAGAGGTCGGCCACGACGTCGATACAACAACGGCCGTTATCGGAGCCCATTCGATCTGGGGCGATGAGCGCGTTCGTGAGGAGGTACTCGAACGCTGCCGCGCCGCCATTGTTCTGAGACATTCGCAGGAACTGATCGACGGGCTGGTTGCCAGCACTCGTTCCCGCCACAAGAAATACGCAAACACGCGCCAGTTGCTCGAGCCCAGCATCAAGGAGGCGCCCGGCGGGTTGCGGGACCTTCACGTCATGATGTGGCTGGCATACATTCGCTTCGGCGACGCCTCTCTGACCGCACTCACGAACCATGGAATTCTTTCTCAACGGGAGCAGACGGAACTCGAACAACAGCATGACTTTCTGATCGAGGTGCGGAACTCGATGCACCTGATCGAAAATCGGAAAATCGACCTGCTGAACTTCGAGCGACAGATCAAGGTCGCCGACGATCTGGGGTTTGCACACGAAGAAACCGGGCTGCCGGAAGAACAGTTTATGCGTGCCTATTATGAGCACGTTGAAATCATCGACCGGCTTCTGCGCCGTGTGATTCAGCGTATTCTGACGGTTCAGGATGACGCCTCCGAAACAGCGTCCCGTATGCGGCTCCGGTCGCGTCGGCTGGAGGGTAACTTCTGGACACGGGAAAAGCAAATCTGGGTCGAACCGCGGGATGCCGCAGGTCTGGTGCGCGACCCTTCCTGGATTATGCACTTCTTCGCGGCAGCGAGTTTGTACGATCTGACGCCGGACGAATTCACCCTCGATCTGATCCAGGAGCAGACACCTCGAATCGATCAGGCCTATCGTGCACAAGCGGCTCACCGTGAACGGTTCCTGATGATTCTGCGCCAGCCGCTCTCCGGACCCGCGACGCTGCGAACAATGCACCGCTGCCGTTTCCTCGACGCGTACATTCCGGAATTCGCCGCCGTTCGCAACCTTCCCCGCATCGATTACTACCATCAGTTTACCGTTGATGAACACCTGCTGCGATCCGTGGAGGCGGCGGGAGATCTCTTCAGGCCTGACAGCGGCTTCCACAAAACCCACGCGGCGGGAATCGCGACGGAAATCCTTCGGTGGGATCTGCTGGTGTTCGCGCTGCTCGTTCACGACCTGGGCAAGGGCGAGGGACGCGGCCATGTCATTCGTGGCGCCCACATGATCCAGCGCATTTGCGACCGCATGGGCTTTACGGAGCGTGAGCGGACTGTCCTGCACGTGCTCGTCGCCAAACATCAAAAGATGAGTCACGTCGCGCTGAAGCGAAACACCGAAGATCCCAGCGTTCCGGAAGATCTCGCACGCGACGTTGGCACACCGGAGATGCTCCGCATGCTGTACGTGCTGACATGCTGCGATCTGCGCTCAGTGTCCGACGAGTCATGGAACGACTGGCGCGGAACATTGCTGGCATCACTGTATGAACGAACCATGAACCTGTTAACGGGTCCGATGGATTCGGAACGCCGCTCGTGGCGATCCATGGATGAAGTGCCAAGGCTTGTGGTGGACGAAGTCAAAGCCGCCGGAGAAACGAACGGTCAGACCGACGAGGCCATCCCTTCGCTGGATTTTGACGAAACGCCGCTGGAATCCGGCGAGGTTTCCACGTTCATCGTCAAGATGCCGCCCCGCTATCGGCACTCGACTCCCCCTCAGCAGATTGCCCGGCACATGCGCATGGTCAAACGAATGAAAGACGCGGACTTTCTGCTAATGGAAGTCGAACAGACCGAGGACAGCAATTATTCCATTCTGCATTGCGTTGCCCGCGACTCGCCAGGGCTTTTCTGCCATCTTTGCGGAGCACTCTCGTCTCGCGGCATTAATATTCTCTCCGCACAGATTTATACGGCCTCAAACGGTGTATGTATCGATGTCTTTCAGATCCAGGACATGCAGAACAAGCCACCGTCGGACATCATGATGTTTGATCGCCTTCGGGAAAAACTGGATCAGGTCCTGCGTGGTGAACGCAAGGTCTCGTGGCGCGATCAGCTCCCGAAGAAGGCACAACCCATCTCAGCGGCGCGGCTCGACCTCCGGCCACCCACTGTTTCCGTTTCCAACGATGAATCCGCAGAGGGCTATACGATCCTGGAGGTAAAGGCACCGGACCGCCCGGGACTGTTATTCGATATCACATCGGTTTTGGAAGAATTCCGCATCCATGTTCATATCGCTCTCGTGGCAACGGAGAGCTACCAGGTTGTCGACGTGTTCTACGTCACAAACTGGGAAAACGACCGCCTTGAGCCCGGCAATCAAACCAATGCACTGCGGGAAGCACTTCTGAAAGCCACCGCCCCCGCCGATCCTGTCAATCAGCCTGTTTCATAACCTGTTCCGAGCCTGTGCTAACATTTCCCCGCGAAGTACAGACCCATGTAGCACTTCGGATCGATCAGCGTCCCGGCTTCAAGTCGTTTCGCAAGCCATGCTTCGGCATCCGCAAGAGGGATCCCATGCACGGTGATATTCTCTCCCGCAACTCCACCGCCGGAATGAACCCGTCGAAGTTGTGTTGCGAGAAAGAAGTCCACAACTTCCGTGCTGACCCCCGGCGTTAGCGGGCCACGGCTCAGCCACTTCAGAGTTTCCGCTCGATAACCCGTCTCTTCCTCCAGCTCCCGTGCCGCCGCTGCCTCCAGGTCTTCGCCCGAGAACTCCGCCTCGTCGCCTGCAAGCCCCGCGGGCAATTCAATCACGGACCCTTGAACGGGAGGTCTGAATTGCTCGACAAAGACAATCCGTCCGTCCATCGTGACCGGCACGATGCAAACGATGCCGGACGTGTTCCGGCGATCCACAAACTCCCAGGAGTCGTGGCGGACAAACCGGAGAAAGCGGCCTTCGGCAATGACTGTCTTGTTGCGGCCCGTGGCCATAAGGGAAACCCTTGCCGGTGAATTGTCAAATCAGTGCGGCGTCGCGGCGGAGAGTCAACCGCACGATCCCGCGTATGAGGTTTTGTCATGAAACGCCTGTCGATACTCGCAATCTTATCCGGCGCTCTGCTCATCATGGCCTGTGCCCGTGGCCCGGAAGCGAAACCGGAAGAAATACCGTCTCTTGTGAAACAGGAGTTTCTCATTCAGCCCGGCATGAGCCGCATACAGGTGGAAGAGGTCCTCGGCCCGCCAACGGAACTGGGATCAACCAAGGAGGGTTTTACCCTCGCTCAGTATCGATTCGGCTACAGTGTTCGCAGTGTTGTTTATGATGGTGGCGACAGCGTTGTGCAGGCCTATCCGCCAAACTGGACGGAGGCGGGAACAAACTGATGACGTACCATGGCACAATCGCCCGAATCATGAAGTACGTGACGGCTGGAATTCTCGCTGTCTCTCTTTCCACTGTTTCCACCGCCAACTCTCTTCTCGACTCACAGCTTCACGAGTACTGGCAGACACGAGACTTCTCCACGGTTTTCCCCACTGCAAATGCCGTCATCGACAAAGTCGTTGTCAATGACGGAGCGGTAACCGTTTTTCTGACGGCGCGGTCATCCTGGCTCGAAAACATGACCGGTGATGACATCGAACTTGTCAGCATTGCAACACGTCCCATGATTGAGGATGTTCCTGAAATTGAGGGACTGCGGTTTCAGATACGGGCGGAAGGTGCGACACGCTACCGGGCACTCGTGGACTATCTGCCGCCTGTGCCTGACTTCGAGCCTTTCGCGGGACTGAAGGTCGTTCCCACACAATACACCAGAAGTACCCGCCCCGATCGAGAGCACAATCGGCCCGTTGGCGCGTTGACGGGAGCCACGGTTTTCCTCAGCCCCGGTCACGGCTGGTATTACGCGGACAAGCTTGGGCGTTGGGCAACACAACGCGGTAACTCGCACGGCGTTGTCGAAGACCACAGCAACGGCGAAGCCGTCCTTCAGTTCCTCACGAAATATCTCTGGAACGCGGGTGCGGAAGTTGTGACAACCCGCGAGCGTGACATGCAAACCAACATGGTTATTGTGGAACCCGGCAAGCCAGGATACTCTCAGGTCGGCGCGTGGATGATCGAACAGAATCGCGCGGCCCGCGATGGCGAACAGCGTGTGGCCGACACCACAACCGGCGAACCCACTGCGTATGCGACGTTTGCTCCGGAAATTCCGGAGACCGGAAACTATGCCGTTTACGTCCGCTATCAGCCGAGCCGAACCGGCTCCACCACGCGCGATGCGGACTTTGTTATCAATCATAGCGGCGGAACCACTCGCTGGACACAAAACCAGAACCATGACGGTTACACTTGGCGTTACGTCGGGACCTACCACTTCGAGGCGGGACACAACCCTGACTCTGCATCCGTCGTTATCAGCAACCGGTCGCAGGCCGGAGGACGGGTCGTGGTGGATGCGGTACGTTTCGGCGGTGGAATGGGCGACGTCTCCGCCGGCGAGCATGGCGTCAGCGGCAAGCCCCGGTGGGAAGAATCGGGTTACTACTATGCGAAATTCATGGGTTTCGATGATTCCCTGGAAACACGACGCTACAGCACCGTGTCCGCCATGCCGCTCTATGCCGAATGGGAGGCGGAGGAGTGGGAAGCCGGCCGCTGTATCTATGTCAGCTGGCACACCAACGCCCATAACGGCAAGGCCCGCGGTCTCTTCAGTTTTGTCTATGGACCGAATTCCTGGGGTGACCTGACGGAGTTTCAAGGCTATCCTGGGGGGGACGTTTTATTGAGCGTTGTTCATGATGAAATCGCCAATGACATCACGAAAACCTACGACCCCGACTGGCGCATCGGTCCGAAAGTGTGTCGCTGGCTTGGAGAAACGAATCCTCGTTACAACAACAAGATGCCTGCCGCACTTTTTGAAATGGGCTTTCACGACAACGCCGAGGACGCTCAATACATCGTCGACCCGGAGTTTCGCCGTATCGTCGCCCGGGCCGTTTATCAGGGAATCGTCCGCTACTACTATGAAAACGTCGAGGGCTTTGACATTCCCACACTTCTGCCGGAACCGCCCACACACCTCCGGGTGACAACGGACTACGCCGGCAAAGTTACACTGCAGTGGAACGAACCTCCCTATGACACAGGTGATGGTGTGATCGGGGATCCTCCACTGGAGTACCGTGTCTATCGTTCCACGAACGGCAAGGGATGGGATAACGGCGTTCTTGCGGATGGAAACCGGCTCGACCTGACTGGTCTTGTTGAAAACAAGAGCGTTTACTTCCGCGTTGCAGCCGTCAACGTCGGTGGTGAATCCATGCCAACGGAGACTCTCGTTGTCAGGGCTTCCACGACAGGCCGGCCCGAGGTTCTCATCGTCAACGGCTTTGATCGTCTCGACCGGGAAATGAATCTTACGGGTGAAGCCGATGAAGAGCGCGGTATTCTCTCAAAGATGAACACTTTCGATTATTGTATTCAACACGCCGACGCCATCGCCACCACCGGCCGCAGCTTCGACTCGGTCAGCAATGAGGCTGTTGAGGCAGGACAGGTCGATCTCACGAAGTACAGGACAGTCGTCTGGATTCTCGGCAGAGAGGCAGGCGAGAGTGAAGTCTTTAGCGTTCAGGAACGTCGCGCAATACGCGGCTTTGCCGACACCGGAGGCAGCCTTTTTGTCAGCGGTGCCAACGTCGCCGAGGACCTTGCCCGCACACCGGACGGCAAGACGTTCCTGCGAGAAGTTCTAATGGCCGAATTTGTGGGGCCCTCCGCCGGATCCAACATTGTCAAAGAAGCGGCGGGTTCCATGTTTGAGGGCGTGGGCTTCGTCGATTACGGCGATCTTGAGGAGTCGGTATATCCTGTCGAGTCCGCTGATGTTATCCGCCCTGCCGGCGGTGCCAAAGCCGCGTTGTTATACTCCTCCGACAGCGGAACCAGGATTGCCGGAATTCAGGGAGCCGCAAAACACGGTATTGTTTACTTTGGCTTTCCCTTCGAGTCGATCACTGACTTGCGCAAACGGGCCTCGATCATGTCGCGAGCGCTTTTTTATCTCGATAGCAGGCCGCAAGTCGAGGACACGACAGTCGGAGGTGGCTAGGAATCCACTCCGTCGTCACACAGGAGTATAGGCACTTCCCGGCTGTTGACGAATCATTCCCTTCAGCTCGAGCTGCAACAGGCCTGAAGCGAGATCGCCAATCGAAAGCTGCGCGGGAACCAGCTCCGCGACAAGATCGTCATACGTGCGTGTCGTGTGACGGATCGCCTGCAACAAAACGGCCTCAGAAACCGATAAATCCGCGGGGAACTTGTCGTCGGAATCCACGGCGGCTGGTAACACCTCCATATGATCTCGCAGAGACGGTTCAAGCGCCGCGATAACGTCCTCGGGACACGTGCAGACACCTGCACCCTCCGCCAGCAACCGGTTCGAACCGCGGCTGTTGGCACGGGTGATATCGCCCGGCACTGCGAACACATCCCGTCCGATGTCCGCCGCCGCTCGCGCCGTTAACAAAGCCCCACTCCTCTCCCCCGCCTCAACGATCACAACAGCAAGCGAAAGGGCGGCAATCAGCTCGTTTCGTTGCGGGAAAAAGTGTGTGCGCGATTTCGTCAGCGGCGGCCACATGCTGATTAAGGCACCATTTTCCGGGATGCGTTGGCGCAGACGAGCATTCCCCTGAGGATAATCCTGATCAAGACCACAGGCAGCCACGCCGATTGTGCGTCCGCCTGCTTTGAGTGCCGCTTCCTGTGCGGTTGTGTCGATCCCCAGAGCAAGCCCGCTGACGATTGTCAGCGCCGGAACAAAACCCGTCGCCAGCCGGCGTGCAACTTCGAGGCCGTAAGGTGTCGCCTTTCTCGGCCCCACCATTGCCACCGCAAAACGATCTTCGGGGAGAATTGTACCCTTCACAAACAGAAACGGAGGAGGCATCGGCGATTCCTCCAAAATCAGGGGCCAGTCTGCATCACCCCGTTCCATGATTCGCTGACCGGTTTCGGCCAGAACGTCTATCTGGCGATTGCGACGCACCTGGTCGCCGGTACTCTCACGGATTCGTTTGCGTTGATCGGTATTCAGGCCGCCATGGATCGAAAGTTCTTGATCCGAAGCGGCGACCGCCGCCTCCGGGCCGCCGAGAGCATCAACAAGGCGTGAGAGAACTCCGAAGGACAAACCCGCGTCCGCCAGAGCCAGCCAGGCAGATTCGCGGGAACTGCTCATCATGACCGTCTTTCCTTAACGGAAGACGGTCATCTTGACGTTCTCGCGCTCCACCTCAGTGCCACTTGTCAAAATAACAAGCACATTTTCGACGGTGAGGACCGTCGTGGAAGCCTTGAAAGCCTGAACGATCTGGTTGTTGGAATCGAACGTTGCTCTGTCCCATGCCGTCGCAAACTGAATAGCCTTGTCGCGCTCGAACCAGTAAAAGATCGAAACATTGATCTGAGGGCTGTCAGAAGGCGTGATGGTTGCGGACTTGAACCCTTCGGCCGCATCAAGAAAGTCCTTTGAATCCTGACCATCCACCTCGAACATGCTGGAAAAAGTTGCCGTCGCTCCGCTTTGTTCGGTGTTCGACTCGACAGCATTATCAGCCTTGGCCACCGTACTCTCATAGAATGAATCGATACTGCTGTAAGGTCCGCCGAGGCCCAGCTTGTCCCGCTTCAGGTCCAGAAATTTCCCATAGGGTTCGCCGACGCCGTTCATCTTGCGAACCTTGTCCCAGACACTCGGGGGTGTGAAAAAGATCACTCCGAGAACGATTCCGACCGCGACAATGATCTTGAAATAGATCGACGTGAAGAACCACTTGATCTGTAGAAAGATCGTCTCCCTGATTTTCGAAATGTTGTGGCTGATTTCATTGATACCCGCGAGCCGCTCCCGTTCTTCGCCAAGGTGGCCGACCGTTTCGTTCAGCAGCAGATAGCACTCATGCCATTCGATTTCGATTTTCTTCTGGTCCGACGGTGAGAGCCGCCGCATATGCCGCAGGGTGATGGCACGGTTGACGAGCGCCAGCATGTTTTGACCGATGTTCTTGTCGTGCTTCAGAGACTCCAGAAACGAGTCATGGAGCATTGCGATCTTCGCCTTCGTCTCCATGAACCGCTGCTCGATCTCCGGAGTCAGACCGGAAGCGTCCTCCGCCTTTACCGCCGACGTGAACTGGTCCAGAAAACCCCTCCAGGCCTCCAGCAGCTCGGTACAGTCGGCGAATTGGCGCTCGATGACCGGATTGATCATGATTTCGTTGTTCCTTTGGCAGGCTCAGGGGGATTAAACGAACCGGGCGGCCCTGTGATGGTAAGGGGCCGCCCGGGAGGCAAGGCAGAACAACAGGAGACCGAAGCCTCGCGTACTACTTGCTCACCAACTCGATCATCTTGAACATCGGCATGAACATGGCAATCACGATAAAGCCGATCACGACACCGAGAAACACGATCAGAAGCGGCTCGATGATGGACGTCAGACCGTTGACCGTCGTGTTGACCTGGTCCTCGTAGAAATCGGCGATCTTCGTCAGCATCCCTTCCAAAGCACCGGTCTTTTCGCCAACGTCAATCATGCGTGTTACCATTGGTGGAAAGACTTCCGATTCCACCAGAGGCTTGGTGAGTGACTCGCCGCTCTGAATACTGGCTTTTGTCCGGATCACCGCCTGCTCCACCTTGGCGTTTCCGGCGGTTTTTGCCACAATATCGAGAGCATAAAGAATGTTCACGCCGGACCGGATCAATGTACCCAGCGTCCGTGTGAACTTCGCGATACATGACTTCAGAATCAGCGGTCCGAAGATCGGAATCTTCAACTTCAGCGTGTCGATCTGAAGCCGGCCATTCTTGGTCTTCCCATACTGCCAGATGAAAACCCAGATTCCCAGAACGATCAAAAGCAACAGCCACCATTTGTTCTGAATGAACGCGGACGCCGCGAGAACCACACGGGTCGGCAAAGGAAGCTGCCCCCCCAGGTCCTCGAAGATTTCGCCGAAGACCGGAACAACCTTCAACAGAAGGAAAATCGTGATACCGGTCGCAACAATGGTCACTGTCGCCGGATACATGCAGGCCATCTTGATCTTCCGCTGAAGGCTTGCAATCCGTTCGATGTAAACGGCGACCTGCTCGAGAATCGAGTCGAGCATACCGGATGCCTCGCCGGCACGAATCATCGACAGGTAAAACTGGTCAAAGACCGCCGAATGCTTCATCATCGCTTCCGTCAGCGATTCACCCGCTTCGACGTCTTTCTCGATTTTGCGAACGACGGCCGCGAGCGAGATGCGCTCCGTCTGCTCCGCCAGAATGTCCAGCACTTCGATCAACGGCAGACCGGCACGAATCATCACCGCCATCTGCTGTGAGAAGACGGCAAGATCGTCCAGGCTCGCACGTCCGCCTTTTCCGCGTTTTTTCTTTGCGCGCGCCTTGGCTGCTCCGACCTTGATGGAGGTCGGAATCAACCCCTTGTCGCGGAGCATCTGAATGACAGTCTGCTGGTCGCCCGCTTCAGCGGTGCCGCTGACCGTTTTGCCATCCGAACCTCTGGCAACGTACTGATAAATGGGCATGTTGGGGGAAACTCCCTGTTACGTGTCGCGTGTCGATGCGGCCGGGGAGGCCGCGTCCCTACACCTGTTCCAGTTCCTCGAGTTCGAGTTCCGGCTCGGCGACCTTCTTTTGAGCCTCATCAGGCTCCGCTGCCGGTTTGATCTCCTCGACTTCATCCGCCATCGTGGCTCCCAGAACCTCTTCGATCGGCGCAACACCCATCAGGGCCTTGCGAATACCGGCCATGCGGAGCGTGCGCATTCCCTCGCGAACGGCAAGCTGCTTGACCTTGTTGACCGGCAGCCCCGCCGTGATGGCATCGCGCATTTCATCGGAAACCACCATGATTTCGTACAAGCCAACGCGGCCCTTCGAACCGCTGCCACGGCAGGTCTCACAACCGGCACCTTTGGCAAAATGCGCGTCCGGGTCAGTGATGTTCAAGGCGGTTAGCAGTTCCTTGTCCGGCTCATACTCCCGCTTGCAATTCTTGCACACACGGCGAACCAGACGCTGAGCCTCCACCATGAGAAGCGATGCGCTCACAAGGAACGGCTCGATGCCCATGTTGGAAAGACGCTGGGGCGTACTCGGCGCATCGTTGGTATGAATCGTGGACAGCACAAGGTGCCCTGTCAGAGCCGCCTTGACGGCAATTTCACCCGTCTCCAGATCGCGAATCTCCCCAATCATCACGATATCCGGGTCCTGGCGCAGGAAGGATTTCAAGCCGGCGGCAAACGTGAGGCCAATGTCCGCCCGTGCCTGCACCTGATTGACGCCTTTCAGGTTGTATTCGACAGGATCCTCGATGGTGCTGATATTTTTCTTCGGGTCGTTAATCGTGGAAAGTGCCGAGTAGAGTGTCGTCGACTTGCCGGAACCCGTGGGTCCCGTGATCAATGCCATGCCCCAGGGCATTCGGATCGCCTGCTCGAGCTTGTCAAGTTCGTCCGGATCGAAGCCCAGCTCCGCCAGGTCCAGCATCAGGTTCCCCTGATCCAGGATACGAATAACAACCTTTTCTCCGTGCACCACGGGACACGTGGCCACACGGAAATCGATGGCCCGATTCTTCATCTTGATACGGAAACGGCCGTCCTGAGGCAGGCGGCGCTCCGCAATATCCAGCTCCGACAAAATCTTGATACGGGAAACAATCGCGTTCTGAAACTTCTTGGGTGGCGGCGACATCTCGTGAAGAACACCGTCGATACGAAACCGCAGGCGAATCACCTTTTCGTAAGGCTCGATATGGATATCCGAGGCGCCTGACTTGATCGCATCCATGACGATCTGGTTGACCAGCTGAATAACCGGCGCGTCGTTGATGTCCGCGGAGTCGTCTTCCTCTTCCTCCTGCTCCTCGCCCGTGATGATATCGACTGGATCGGCGGACAACTCTTCCTGGACTGAGCGGAAATCCTCATCCGAGATTTCCTTCAGCATTTCGTCGAAGTTTGAAATGCTTCCCTGCGCTGAGTAGTATCGCTCGATCGCCTCGTCGATATCCGACTCAAAGGAAATCACCGGAATGATCTGGCTCTCGGTCAAAAGCTTGAGTTCGTCCAGGAGATAAATATTGGAAGGATCCGAGAGGGCGATGGTCAGCGTGTCACCCGTCTTGTCCACTGGCACGATCTTGTACTTTCGAACCAGATGAGAGGGGATGCTGGACAAAACACCCTGATCGATGTCGTAATGGGAAAGAGTGATGAACGGGACGTTGAGCTGCTTCCCGAGGGCTGCAGCCATCTCCCATTCGGATGCGAGACCCATTTCGATAAGGATTCGCCCCAGGCTTCCGCCCGTCTCCTGCTGCTTCGAAAGAGCGGTTTCCAGATCGGGTGATGAGATGACGTTGTCGGAAACGAGCATCTCGCCCATTTTGCGTTCCATTGCGGAAGGCATGGAGGCCTCTTCTGTTACCAACCAACCCAAAGTGCACCACGCGCCTGCGCGGTTTCCGCGTGGTGCTTCATTTCCTACGGTATTGATGGTTTTTTGCTGCCTGGGGCAAGTCAACCCGAAACGGGGGTGACTGGAGACAATGGACTTGCCGTTTCGACCCGGCATCGGCCAAATCGTCCCCGCGCGAGCGTGGCGGAACTGGCAGACGCGCTGGATTTAGGTTCCAGTGGGGCAACCCGTGGAGGTTCGAGTCCTCTCGCTCGCACCATGACACCCTCCAGGAGTCTATCCATGTCCCGATTAACGGCTCTCTTCCTTGCGGGATTTTTTCTTCTGGTGGGGGGACTTTTTTCTCCCGCACCGGGTCAGGCTCCGGACCGGCGTGGCGTCACGCTCCGCGTCATGACCTCGGAACCCAACTATTTCAGCGAAAGCGATCTGGAGGTCTATTTTCGAGCCGATCGCAACGTCTGGCTCTATGTGTTCCTCGCGGAGCCGGACGGAGTTGTCCGCCAGATTTACCCGAATCGCTACGAAAAGGACAACCGGGTTCCGGCAAACACAACCGGCCGTATTCCCTCCGGAGGCTACCGTCTCCTCGTCGAGGGTCCTCCGGGCCGCGCCGAGGTCTTTGCCATCGCGGTTACGGAAAAACTCCCCGTCATGCAGACGGAATACGGCTCGGACCAGTTGTTCCGAGAACCCTATCCCCGCGTCTATACTCAGCCGAGGGACGTCTACAACACGATGGTCTCCATGGCCAGGGGCACGGAAGCCTCCGGCCCCGTCTATTGGGGATGGGCCAGCTACTCCTTCACCATTCAACCTCATCCCGCCGGATATCAACAGCCCTACTATTCAGCCGAAGCGCGACTGACTCCTCCGCCCGCCCCGCCTGTCACCAACAACCAGAGTTGGCGAGAGGAATTTCGCGCCCGTGGACGGGCAAGAATCCGGATTACCAGCAAACCCGATGGAGCGGACATCCACATAAACAACCGCTTCTTCGGGGAAACGCCGCAAACCATCAATCTCGACGCGGGTACACACGATGTACGCGTCGAAAAAAAGCGCTACGAAACGTGGGACCGGGAAGTGGAACTTGTCGCCGGAACTCAACGCACATTTAACATCACTCTCCAGCGACAGAAAAACACCGGAAGTCGAACAAGCCGCCCCAAAGGAACCCCTATTCGCTAAACCCCGGCAAGGTCCGCAAGGGCGACAAACTTGGGACCATGCCATCCCTTTTCCCGCAGAAGATGAACGTAAGGTTTTGCACGTTCACGATCTCCCAGGTGCAGCCACAGTCGGGCAATCGTGTCCTGCTGGTAGGCGGGAAAATCCGCGTCAGCCATGATGGGATCAAGAATTGTGGCGCCCCGCCGCCATTCGCGCACCGCATCGCGCTCCCTTCCCTGTGCATCGAGACAAAGGCCCAGTTCAAGCAAGCCGCGCGCGAGCAGTTCCACAAACGTTGGATTGTGCGGAACCTCTCGAAGGAGCTGTTCAGCAATTCTTACCGCCGAGCGCGTACGGGGTTCCGCTTCGACCGGCCTGTCCAGATCAAGCAACGTTCCCCCCAGCTCCACCAGGTTAAACGCCGCGTCCCGCATGTGTCGCGCATGACGAAGGTTTTCCACCAGATCCATTTGAAGCTCGACCGCCGTTTCGTAAGACACCCGTGCTTCCTCAAGTCTTCCGAGCGCTCTCAATGCTCGTCCGCGCCCGCCGTAGGGAAACGCCTTCTCACTCTGAAGCATCGTGTTGGTCGGGTCCAGTTTCGCAAGTCGCTCGTTGATGGTCAGTGCTTCATCGAAGCAATCGAGAGCCTTTTCCCAGTCCCCTCTGTCTTCCAGCAACAACGCTTTGCTCTTCAGACTCCAGGCGTAGTCCGCCTCCCAAACATGATTATTCGGTTCCTGGAGCATCAGTTCCAGGCGCATCTTCAAAGAACACTCCACACTCTCGAGCGCGTCATCGATATCTCCCAATGCGCGCAGCACCCACGACTCGCTGTTGATGGTGTAAGCAAGATCACCTTTCAAACGAAGGTTGTCCGGCTCCTCCTTCAATAAACGCCGCCGAATGGAAACGGCTGAACGGTACGATGCGAGAGCCTCGACCTGACGCCCTTGCCGCCAAAGAATCCCGCCCTCCTGATGTTGACTGAAAGCAAGCGCGTTGCGGTAGGCGGAACTGGACGGATCCTCCGAAGCCAGCTTGAGCCTGAGATCGAGAGCGCGGTGGTTCATGCGGCTGGCATCATCCAGGCGGCCCTGTTCAAAAAGCACGGCAGCCTTTCTGTCCAGGCTCTCTGCCAGCAGCATCCGGAGTTCCGCCGGCGCGAAGTCACTCGTCACCAGTGGTTCCAATAACTCGCGCCCGTCGTCATAAGCCTTGATCGCCTCATCAAGACGGCTGCGATTCCGCATGACGTCTCCGATATGACGAAACGTCAGAGCGCGAAGCATTGTGTTCTGTTGCCCGCTGTGAACATGCTCTTCAAAGTAGGAAAGCGCCCGTCTCGCGACCTGATCCAGCAAATCGAGACGGCTGAGTGGCTGCAGCGTCTGGTAGAGATCAACGAGCATGAAGCTGATCAGATCTTCCGCCTGAGACCGTGCCTGCTCCGCACGAAGCCGTTCCCGCCGGTTGTCACGGTACGCCCGTTCCAGACGCTTCTCCGCTTCCGCCTGTTCATGTTCCTGAAACTCGATCTCCGCCAGCAGTGAATCGCGAGCCACACCCTCCTGCAACCGCTCGGCCTCGATGCGGGCCAGCCGCAAATCGCGTCCCTGCAACGCAGACATCGCGAAACGCATGATAATCCGCTCCCGGAGAGCCTTGGCCTCTGAATTCTGAGGCCAAAGGTTCAGTGCCCGTTCAATCATCGTGTGGCTTTCCGAAAGGGGACCATACTCTCCCCCTCCGGCTACCGCCCGGGCCAGCTGGCGATCCGCCTTGATGACCAATTCAACGGACTCGAGCCGTTCTCCCGCACCGGTCAGATAGTCCCGCAGTCCGTCGACCAGTTCTCTGGCTGTCATGGTGCGTTCGTTGGGATCGGATTGGAGGCCCTTCAGACACAGTCTTGCCAGATCCACGGGAACATGCAGCCACGGCGCCCGCTCGTCCGGCGGCTGAATCTCGCAAAGCATCGCACGCGAAAAAGCGGCGCGAGAGTCCTCGGCCTGATGCGGAGCTGTTCCCGTCAACAGGTAGTACAACGTTCCGCAGAGAAGAAAGATATCCGTCCACGGCCCAACACGCTCGGCTGTCTTCATTGTTTGCTCAGGAGCCATGTAGGATGGCGTACCGGCGGGGCTCGTGACGAATCGGCTCCATGGAGTGAAATCCGAATGCTCCATCGGCGTTTCCTCTGCCAGAGCCGGCTCGTAAACCAGCGAGAGCCCCCAGTCCATCAACATGACCTCGCCGAATTCTCCCAACATAACCTGTGAAGGCTTGATATCCCGATGAACGACACCGCGTGAGTGTGCAAAGGCAACAGCCTGCGCAACGCCGATGAGAATGGGGATATGCTTTGAAAGAAAATCCGGAACCTCCATCTTGCGGTCTTCGATCAACACCTGATCCCAGGGTTTTCCCCGAACAAGCTTCATCGCCAGAAGTGGCATCCCAAACTGATCCGTTCCAAGGTCGTAAACCGGAACGATGTTCGGGTGCTCCAGTGTCGCCGTTGTCAGAGCTTCATGGCGGAATGTTTTTTCCAGATGGGCGAGAGTGTCCGGATCTTCCTGGCGGGCCTCGACCACTTCGGTCTTCAGGCGCTTTACCGCGATCACGCGGCCCAGGGATTCCTGCAGGCCTTCCCACACCTGACCGAAGCCCCCCTCTCCCACGACTTTTCGAAGCTTGAGAGTGGCCCGCCCTCCCGGCGGAAGAGTCGATTCCCGTGACCCTCCATTCCCGTCGTCGTCGCGAAACTGGAAATGTGTCGGTTCCTGAGTGTCGCACTGCCGGAGCCGCTCAAGTTCCACGGTGTCTCCCGTCGGCTCTTTGACACGAGCCCAGAAGGATTCCACGCTGTGGCCGGGAATATAGGACGAGCCAGGATCTTCAGGAAGATCCTCAGGAGGATTGGTGTTGGAGTCCGCCACGGCCATAAATCAGGATCTGAATTGGCAGGTTTTTGACAATCGCCGCAAGTCTCGCCGAAAGGGATTTCCTCCCACGCCTTGCGTCCATCAGAATCTGAGCACTTCACCGTCTCCGCAAGGACGAACCAGCCCCTGGTGCCCCATCGCATCCTTTGTCTGAGTCATCTTGTCTGGGAAGAGCGTCTTTTCCAGCGCCCGCAGCAACTCATGACGCGCTTCGCCGCCATGGGCCATGATGTCCTTTATCTTTCCCTTGTCAGCTCCCGTCGCTGGCTCCGCTCACCCGCAGACCGCGAGTTCCGCTTCGCTCCCCGGGGGGCTGCGAGAAACCTGCCCTTCGTTCCGCTCTCCGGCCGCCTGTCATCTGCGTTTGCAGTCTCTCGAAAACTGGTCGAATGGCATGCCCGGGAGTATTTCTCAAAGGCCAGGGGGAAACGCCTCCTCTGGATACAACATCCGTCCCATCTTCACGCCATCGATCACCTTGCGCATGATGTTCTTGTCTATGACTGCATGGATCCCTTCGGAGCCTTCAGCGCCTCGATGCCCGGAACCGTGGGAAAGGAAAAGGAACTTCTCAAACGTGCCGACATCGTGTTTACCGGTGGCCGCAGTCTCCATGCGCAGCGGAAGGGAATGAATACAAACATGCATTGTTTCCCCAGCGGAATTGATTTCGATCACTTCGCGAGCGCTGCGGAGCACGGCCCCGTTGCTGCGGAAGCGGCCGATATTGAAAAACCGGTTCTCGGCTACTTCGGAGCAGTGGATGAGCGTATTGACTGGGAGCTGGTGCGAAGACTTTGTAACGCCAGACCTGAGTGGTCGGTTCTGTTGATCGGTCCGCTTGTCGGGATGAGTTCCATTCCGGTGCAGGCCTCAAATTTGTACTGGCTTGGAGGAAAACCCTATGCTGACCTGCCGGACTATTTGCGGGCTTTCGATGTCGCTTTGATTCCCTGGCTTGTGAACGACCTGACTCGATTCATGAGCCCAACCAAGACCCCGGAGTATCTGGCCTCCGGCTGTCCCGTCGTCAGCACCCCTGTCCCCGATGTCATCTCCGACTATGGCGATTCCGTCGGTGTCGGCGGGACCATGGAGGAGTTCATCAACTGTTGTGATACCGCCGTCCGGCGCGGCAGAGGTCCTGCAGTAAAGCCCGCTCCCTCGCAAACCTGGGAGGAAATCGCCCAGGCAATGATGAAAATCGTCGAGAATCACTGACTTGCCCGATTCGATCGGTGGAGCTGTTGTTTGGAGGGGGGCCCGACTTAGCCTCCGGCGGCCTGCATGGCTTTCAGCTTCAATCGGTGGCGAGATATGACTTGAGCGATCTTTTCGCAGGTGGGGTCTTCGTTCAGGTGGCTGCTGTTGAGCCACCAGTCGCGGGCTCCGGGATCCTGAGCCATGATATAGGTGTTAAGGAGGACTCGGATCGCCTCTTCCATCCCCCGAGCGGTTGTCAGGTCAATGAGCACCGTCTCGTTATTGCTGTACGGCCACACCCCCGGAGGCAGTTCATCCGGTTCCTGATCGATTTGCTTTTTGATGGATCCGCAAAGCGAAGCCTGGAGGGTTTCGGACGAAGGAAAGCGCGCAACGACATGCTGGCCGATCAGCACATTCGGCACTTCCGCCTCGAGAGAGACCCTTACTCCGCACCATGTGGAAACACGGTTGAGGAGTTGTTGCATGGGTGACTGGGTTTTCAGCATTTGCAATGGTTCCCACAGTGTTGCAGCGACTGCAGTGTTAGCATAACGCAAGAGCGATGCCGTTGGATTTAGCCTGCCGTTGCCAATAACTCATCAGGGTCTATTCCCAGCTTCTTGATCTTGGATTGAAGTGTCTGACGCTTCAGACCCAGCCGGGCAGCCGCACCATTCTTGCCTCCGACAACGCCTTTGCTCTCTCTCAGAGCCGCCTCGATCGCTTCGCGCTCCGCCTCCTCGAAGCGATCGCGGAGAGAAACATTCTTCCCGGATGCCACTTCAACGGCGGCCGAGGTGGGTACGGGCGTACCCGGTGCGGGAAAGGCCATGGACGCCGGATTCGGCATAAGCAGTGACTTGATGTCGGCTTCTCGGCGCGTTGCCAGAATCACGGCACGTTCCACCAGGTGTTCGAGTTCACGGACGTTTCCGGGCCAGGAGTAATTCTGAATAGCCTGAATACTGTCATCGCTGTAGGCAACCGATGTCTTGCCCATTCGGCGGGTGGTTCGATCGAGGAAGTAGCGGGCAAGCTCGACAGCATCCTCCGGCCGCATCCGCAGCGGTGGCACAGCGACAGGAAATACATTGAGGCGATAGTAAAGATCCGCCCGAAAGCGGCCGGCCGCCACCTCGGCGGACAGGTCGCGATTTGTCGCGGTGATGACCCGGACGTCCACACGGATAGGTTTTTCACCCCCCACGCGCTCGAACTCTCTCTCCTGGAGGACACGGAGGAGTTTGACCTGCAGGGAGAGTGGCATCTCTCCAATCTCATCGAGAAAGATCGTTCCCCCGTTTGCCAGCTCAAAACGGCCAATGCGCCGGCCCATGGCACCTGTGAACGAGCCCCGTTCGTGTCCAAACAACTCCGACTCCACCAGGTTCTCCGGAAGAGCGCCGCAGTTGATCTTGATGAGCGGTTTCTTTGCCCTCAGACTACGCTCGTGGATGGCACGGGCGATGACTTCCTTGCCGGTGCCCGTTTCCCCCTGAATGAGAACCGTGCTGTCGGTTCGCGCAACCTGACCAACCTGAACGAGCACGTCTTTCCAGGCCTCTGATGTACCAATGAGTCCGTCATCGGGCCAGTTATCTCGAATCTCAGAGCGCAGATATTCGCCCTCCAACTCCGCCTGATCCTTGAGCCGGGTCAGCGAGTCGACAGTGATGGCATTGTCGAAGGCCAGGGAGATAACGTTCCTGCCAAGGTCAAGAAAGTCACGATGCTTGTCATCGAAGGTGTTTTTCTTCGTCGACGTCAGGTAGACGTAGCCGAGAACCTTCCCGCCATGTTCAAGCAGGGTGCCGATGCCGGACTCGAAACTCCGGGGGAAAAGAGACTGAAAGTCATGGCCCGACTGGCTGCGGAACGCATCGAAATCATTGATGATCACCGTGCGTTTCATCTTCATCAGAAAACCGCCCGGTGTGTCCTCCGTATCCTTCGTCTTCGCACCAAGGTTTGTCTCACGGCCGCTCGATTCGTGAGCGGCCACAACGATGAACTGGTGCCGATCGGCATCGTAACGAGCGAGGCCGAAGTCATCGACTTCCGGAAACTCATCCTTGATGATTTCCCCCAGCGCCTCGTGGAAACCCTCAAGGTCGCGATGAGGCATCACGGCTTCGATGATCCTCGTCAGCGCATCCAATTGTGTGTTCGATGCCATATCAATGACCAATCTGTTAGAGTGCCGAAAATGCAGCGAGCAAGAATCTCGCCTAATCGAGAAAGCGGTGATTTGAGCGCCTTTAAAGATAAAAAGTGCCGATTAACCGGCATTTCAGCATGTCAGCAAGGTTATCAGCATCATGCCTGAAGCCCTTTTCCAGTCGTTTCTGATCGCTGTGGGGGGCTGTGCGATCTTCGTGTGGGTCTACAATCGGACCCTCGCTCATCTGCATGAGTCTCTGGCCAAAAAAATACTCGCTGTCGGAGGGCTGCCGCTCGGAGTGCTGGGAGGGGCATGGCATGCCGGTGTTGTCGCAGGCCTCCCAATCTCCTCCGGTTCACCGTGGATCTGGCGGGCACTTACAATCATTGGTGGAGCGGCGTTCGTCGCCTGCCTGCCACTCTCCGTTTGGAAAGCCCGGTGGATGAGGGCTTCCCGATTTCGCCCCGCGGGACCATGCCCGGGAGGGCTATACTGGCGTGGGCTGCCTGCCTGGGGCCGTCCGATTCTTCGAATTCTTGCACCCCTCAATCAAGTCACCCGGCTTCGCATTCATCGTCGAGACGTTGTGGTACCCGGACTCCCTTCGGAATTCGATGGCTATCGCATTGTTCACCTGACGGATTATCACATTCACTCAACGCTAAGTGACGAATGGTATGACCATGTGGCTGCAGAAGCGCGTGCACTGCGACCCGACACAATCCTCTTCGGCGGCGATTTCATCTCGAAGCCAAAACACATTCCCCGCATCCCGCGTATCATGCGAACACTCAAGGCTCCGGACGGAGTCTTCTTTGTGCGCGGTAATCATGACTTCTGGAAAGGTGTCCGGCGCATTACACGCTCCGCTGAGAGTGCCGGAATGCGGTTGTTGAGCAATGAGGGAACAGTAATCAGGCGCGGTGGGTCGGAAATCGCGCTTCTTGGTTTTGAGACCCCCTATGTTTCGCTGACGGGCGCGGAACGGGATGCACTCGAGGCCCTCCCCCGCTGTCGTATCGGGCTGGTGCATATGCCGGAAGCTTTTCACGATACAGCGGAATTCGGCTGTTCAGTGGCGTTTGCCGGTCATACTCATGGAGGCCAGGTGCGCATGCCCCTCTTTGGCACCACCATCAGCAGCACCGCCATGGGACCACTTTACGCCTCAGGGGTCGGACAGCTCGGAGATATGGTCACCATCACCAGCAACGGCCAAGGTGCGTTCTTTCCCTTGCGCGTGATGTGCCCGCCCGAGGTCCTCCTGGTGGTTCTTCGAGCCAAGTGCAGTTCAGGATAACAGAATTCGGTTCAGATCACGCCAGGCGGCTCCGATATCGGGCGCCTTCATGATTCCTCCGATCACGGCAGGGACAACCCCGGGCGCGACCCGCAACAATTCGCCAATGTTGTGCAATCCGATCCCGCCAATTGCGACCAGAGGCTTCCGGCCTGCCAGCGTTTTCCAGGCGTAGTCGACGAGGGCTGTACCCGTTGCCGGATCAGCGTTTTCCTTTGTCGTGGTTCCGAAAACAGGCCCGACAGCGATATAGTCAACCGGCAACTCCAAGGCTCGATCGAACTGCGCACGGTTATGGGTGCTGACCCCGATGATGCGGTCGGGGCCGACAATCTCGCGGGCACAAAGAACATCGTCATCATCCTGACCAAGATGAA
>JANQSL010000140.1 GCA_028284075.1 Candidatus Sumerlaeia bacterium
AAAAGAAGGAAGTTGCCAAGGCAACTGACAGCGATAAAGCCAGGGCGGAAGCACGCGAAGCCGAGAAAAAGGCCGAGGCAGACCGCAAGGCTGCAGAGAAACAGGCTGAACGCGACCGCAAGGCTGCAGAGAAAAAGGCCAGGGCTGAGGAAGAGAAGGCCAGGGCTGAGGCAAAAGAAAAGGCCGCCGCTGACAAGGCTCGCAAGGAACAGGCAGAGGATGTTTTCAAGCAGGGTCTTGAGATTTACGAAGACAAACCCGTCACGCTTGCCAGGCTTGAATCCGCACGGGCCAAGTGGGAAGAGGCGCTGGAGCTCGATTCTGATCTGGAAGAGGCGCAAGTGTATCTGGAAGATACGCAGGCGGAATTTGAGCGCATGACTGAAGAGCGCGACGCTGCGGCCAACTTTGAAGCCCGCGAACGCGCCGCGGAGCAAAAGCTCGATACGCTGATTCGCATCAATACGATTCAGCCGACAGCGCTTCCGGAGTTCCTTCGCACAATCAAGCTGCTGTCCGGTATTGATTTCGTTCTGACCGGAGGTGTTGAGACCCGCATTGAAGCGGACTTCACAGACAAGCCTCTTCGCGAGGTTCTGGACTCAATTCTGTTGCCGATCGGTCTGAAGTGGGAACGCAAGCCGGGCGAAGACGTCGTTGTCATCACCCCGGATCTGCGGACTCAGGTGTTTCCCGTAACACCCGAACAGCTGAACACTGTCGACTCGCTCATTGAGCGCGGGACTCTTCAGGAGTTGATGTATGGCCAGGCTGAAGCGGTCATGCAGGGACAGGAAATCTATACCGATTCGCGGCAATCCGTTGTCGTGATGACCGATTCGGTTCGCAATCTGGAGAAGATGCGCAATCTTCTTCAAGAGCTCCGTAACCAGGACCCGGTCGGGCTGGTTTATCAGAGTTTCACAATTCAGGAAGAAAAGGCACAGCAGATCAAGGCACTGCTGGATGCCGTTCTTCGGGTCGATGACGAGGCTCCTTACAACCCCGAGCGCAAGCTTATCATCGAAGCGGGTGAGTTGATTATCAAAGACACACCCGAGAACATTCGGCGGGTTGAGGAGCTTCTCCAGGATCGTGATTTCCTGAAGAGCATTTATAGTGGTGAGCTTGCAATCGCCACATTCAACCTGACTCCGATTCTTGAAATTCAGGACAACCCCGACCTTGCCCGCCAGTTCGGCGAGACAGTTCGCCAGCAGGTTGAAACGCTTCTTTATGCCCAGGAAGGGCGCTCCAAGGCAAACGCCGAAGGCCGGCGCCTGTGGTACGATGAGGCCACCCTTCAGCTTACCATTACCGATTTCCCTGAGCGAATCAAATCGGTGCAGCAGTTCATCGAGAGCCTTCCACAGATTGAACGGAAGCGTCGCACGAAGATTGTTCCGCTTTTCTGGGCCACCGCATCGGAACTCGCGGATCAGATAGATACCTTCCTTGGTGGCGGTTCGGACGATGACGATGGCGGTGAACAGGGCGACGAGGTTTTGAAGACTCTTCGTACCGAGGGCGAGTTTGAGTTCCGTGGTGCCTTCTTCCGTGTCACGGCCGTCAATGAAAACGATGTCGATGATGAGAACGACGACGAAGTCGAGCTGATTGCTCGCTCCGGCGATGAAAGCGATGAAGTCACGATCGAGGAGTTCCGTCTCGAAAACGTGCTCGGTGGTGAATTCACAATTGTTGCTGAAGATGTCCGTCCTGGGAGCACACCCGGTGAAGGACGCGCCAAACTGCGCTTTATTTACAACGGCCCTGACGGTGGCGGCGGTGGCGGCGGGCTGACCGGCGACGACGGTGGCGGCGGAGGCGGCGAGGATGATGGGGCTGAGGACGGTGAAGGCGCCGAAGCCGAAGAACCGTTGCTCGACATTACTGTAGAGCCGATCGATAACCTCAACTCTCTGTTTATCAGCTACACCAGCGCAACGGATCTGCAGGAGGTTGAGTTCTGGATTGAAACCCTCGATGTTCCAACCCTTCAGGTTTCGATGGAAGTCAAGTTTGTCGAGGTGATCGAGAACAAGGCTCGCGAATTGAAGTCAAGCCTGGCCACCGGCGATCTGACTCAGGGAGTCAGTCTGTCGGACAGTGTTATCCGTTCGCGCTTTGCGCAGGATCTCGATGAATTCCGCAATCCTTTCGAACCCGGTATTGAAGGGCTGGGATCAGCGAATCTGTTGAAGGGATCAACGGTATTCGACTGGGTCATTAACAGCGGAGAAACTCCGATTTCACTTCAGATTCAGGCTCTGGAAGCCCAGGGCATCATCAATGTGGTCAACGCTCCCTCGGTGACCGTTCTCAACAACGAAACAGCCAACTTCACAATCACCCGCGCCTTCTGGACCCCCTTTGTGGGAAGTTCAACAGGCACTGATGACGGAGGTGATGACGGCGGCGGTGGTGACGGCGGAGATGGCGGTACCGGCGGCGGTACCACCGGCTCCTTCAATCAGACACTGCTGCAGACGGGTAGTGAAATCGATCTGGTCGACAACCTGGAAGTAACGCCCACTGTCACCCAGGCTGGCAATATCACTCTCAGCCCCATTGAGGTTGTCATTCGCGACTTCGACAACAACCTGGCGGGGCTCGACTTCTTCATCGATCCGGCAACACTGACAAATGCCGGTGGGTCGTCGACACCGACGGCTGTCTTCAATAACTTCGGCTTTGGTCTGCTGGAGAAGGACATTGAGACTTCCGCCCGTATTCGGGACGGTGGAACAGTTGTCCTCGGTGGTTGGAAGAACGAGCGGTCGGAGATGCTCGACTCTGGCGTGCCGATTCTCCGCGACATTCCCTTCGTTGGCAAGTTCCTGTTCAACCGCATGCAGCAGACCAATGATCGTATCACCCTTCTTATTTTCATGACAGGATCCGTGGTTCGCGATTGATCGTTGCATGGTTTTCATTGAATACCGCACCCCGGCAGGCACACTCCCTGCCGGGGTGTTTTTTCGCCCTCTCCCTCTCTCCCTTTTTTGACCGATGTCTGTGAAAACTCTTTATCTGCTTGATGGTCATTCCCTGGTTTATCGCGCTTACCACGCGATCGGACCACTTTCGAACGCCGCAGGTGAGCCAACCGGTGCCATTTTCGGGTTCATGCAAATCCTTCAGCGGTTGCTCAAAGACCACGGCCCCGATCACATCGTTGTCGTTTTCGATCCGAAGGGTCCCACCTTCCGTTCCGCGATGCTCGCCGAGTACAAGGCGAATCGTCCGGAGCAGCCGCCTGAATTGACGAGCCAGATCAGTCTGTTGAAGGAACTTCTCAGTGCAATGAATCTGCGCTGCGTCGAAATGGAATCGTTCGAGGCGGATGACGTGATTGCCTCACTCGCGGTCTGGGCGGTGGAGAACGACGGTGAGGCTGTGGTTGTCTCTGTGGACAAGGACCTGTTGCAGGTCGTTCGTCCCGGGATCAAAGTCCTTCGCGATCACCTTGGCAGGGTTGAGGTCCTCGACGACGACGGTGTTGTCGGCAAACTCGGTGTTCGGCCCGGGCAGGTCCCCGCCTACCTTGGTCTCGTGGGAGACACTGCCGATAATATTCCAGGGGTTCCGGGCATTGGAGCCAAAACCGCCGCCAAACTCCTGACGGAATTCGGCGATCTTGAGTCGATTATTGCGGCCGCTCCGGGAAAGATTGCGGAGAAGCCAAAGAAGCCTCCCAAAATATGGGTCAGCATGGAGGAGAATGCCGATCTTGCACGCAAATCAACCGAACTCGCGACGATTCGGACTGATGCTCTTCCGGAAAACGCTGCATGGGATACCTGGTCCTGGGAGGGCCTGAAACCGTCCGCCGACCTTGTTCCTCTGCTGCAGCGTTTGGAGTTTCGCTCATTGCTCGAGGAAATTGGCGGACTGACCGTCGCGGAAAGGGAAACGGACTACGAAACGATCCTGAGCGAGGCGAAGCTGAAGAAGGCTTGTGAATCCATTAAGGCAACGGGGCACGCCTCCATCGACACGGAGACAACCGATCTCGATCCTTTTCGGGCTGATCTCGTTGGAATTTCCCTCTCCTGGAAGACAAATCAGGCCGTTTACATTCCGGTGAAACTCGGCGATGAGGGACTTCCTCTTCAGACCATTCGCGAACATCTGTCTCCTCTCCTCTCTCTGGAAAGCATCTCCTGGACGGCGCACAACTGGGTGTTTGACTATCGCATTTTGAAAGCAGCCGGATTTGAAGTTCGCGACATTGAGTTTGATACGATGCTTGCATCCTACGTAACGAACCCGGACGGCAACGCGCACGGCTTAAAAGCCCTTTCGCTGACTCAGCTTGGTATCCGGATGACCGAGTTCAAGGAAGTGGCCGGCGGGGGAGGCGACATGTTTTCCATCGCAAGCGCTGACCTCGATGCCGTCAGTGAATACGCCTGCCAGGATGCCGATGTCACTTTGCAATTAAGAGAGAAGTTCCACCGGGCGATCGATGAGCGTGGAGTCTCTGAGGTATTCGCGGAAATCGAAATGCCACTCGTGGCCGTTATTGCACGCATGGAGACGGAAGGCGTTCGCGTTGACCGGAAATATCTCGAGAACCTTGCGAAAGAGGTCAGGCAACGGCTCGAAAAACTCACCGCCGAAATCCATGAACTTGCGGGACGACCCTTCAACATCAATTCGCCGAAGCAGCTGGCGGAAATTCTTTTTGTCGAACTCAAGCTTCCGACCGGAAAGAAAACCAGTACGGGTTACAGTACGGATGTGACCGTGCTTGAGGAACTGAGTGGCAAACACCCTCTGCCGGCGAAACTGCTGGAGTATCGTCAACTGGACAAACTTCGCGGAACTTATATCGAGGCACTGCCTTCACTCATTAACCCTGTTACGGGCCGCCTGCACACGTCCTTTAATCAGACGATCGCAGCCACGGGACGGCTTTCCAGCAGTGATCCCAACCTACAGAACATTCCCGTTCGGACGGAAGACGGTCGCCGTATACGTCAGGGGTTCATCCCGCGAAAAGGGGGATGGAAGCTGCTGTCCGCGGACTATTCACAGATTGAGCTTCGGATTCTGGCGCACATATCCGGAGACAGGAATCTGAAGGAAGCGTTCGAATCGGGG
The DNA here is from genome assembly GCA_028284075.1 of Candidatus Sumerlaeia bacterium. GTDB lineage: Bacteria > Sumerlaeota > Sumerlaeia > SLMS01 > JAHLLQ01 > JAJFLJ01. The sequence continues at coordinate 5,110 of JANQSL010000140.1, forward strand.
TCCGACATTCACACGCGCACCGCGGCTCTCGTTTTCGGACTGGATGAGTCCGACGTGACAAGGGAGCAGCGTGGTCAGGCCAAGGCGGTCAATTTCGGAATCATTTACGGCATGACGGCGTTTCGCCTTTCGCGCGATTTCGGGATTTCACGCGGCCAGGCTGAAGATTTTATTTCCGACTACTTTGCAGCTTATCCGGGAGTGAGAGATTACATCGAGGGAACACTGCGTTTTTGCTTCGAGAACGGATACGTCGAAACCCTCCGGGGTCGTCGCCGCTGGCTTGCTGAAGTTCGATCGCAAATTTCCCGGCGCCGGAAGAATGCGGAAAAAAAAGGCCGCGACTTTGAGTGGTTTCCACAGTCTCAGCCGGAGCGCATGGCGATTAACACGCCCATCCAGGGAACGTCAGCTGACATGATCAAGCTTGCGATGATCCGGATCGACCGGCGCCTGCTGGCAGAGGGCCTTCGTTCCCGCATGATTCTGCAGGTTCATGATGAACTGATCTTCGATTGTCCTGAGGATGAACTTGAAGCGGTGGCACATCTGGCCACCGGGGAAATGAAAGCCGCCGTGCCTCTCGATGTCCCGATTGTTGTGGACGTCGAAACAGGAGAGAACTGGGCACGGATCTAAACGCACGCTCACGGCATTGCCGGAGACCATACGCGATTTGAGCGGCAAGCTGATGAAATTCACCATTTTCTTCACCACTAATCAGACAACCTTCCCTCCGGTGGCATCATGATTCTCGGCTTGACCGGCTCGATTGGCAGCGGGAAATCCTTCGTCTCGGATTGCTTGAGGGACTTGGGGGCGACGGTCATTAGCGCGGATGATATTGCGCGAGAGCTTACCCAGCCAGGCACACCTGCACTCGAAGAAATTGTTGAGACGTTTGGCCGGGAAATTCTGGCTCCCGATGGATCACTGAATCGCAGTGCCCTTGCCCGGCGGGTGTTCTCCGATCCCCGGTCGCTTGCAAGACTCGAGGCTATTGTTCATCCCCGAGTTCGGGTCAGGGAAGAGGAATTGCTGCGGGAAAACCATCACCAGCCGCTTGTGGTGCTGGAGATTCCACTGCTTTACGAGACCGGAGCCGAAGAGCTTTGTGATGCGGTATTGTGTGTGACAGTGGACGACGACACGAGACGGGCACGACTTGTGCAGAACCGGAAAATGACTGATGAGCAGATTCGTCAGCGTCTTTCTCACCAAATGCCGGAGTCGGAGAAGGCCCGCCGCGCGGATCATGTCGTCGACAACTCCGGTTCACCGGAGGACACTCGCAGGCTCGTAAAAAAAATGTACGATCAACTTGCCACCGGCAGGAGAACGTCCCACACTTCAGGAGAATCGGCCTGAACCGCTGCGGCGGTCCTCTCTCAAAGCCTCAGGCAGGCCTCCCTTCCTCATAACCGCGCCACCACGGCCTTTTTTCATTTCAATCCCAACCCCGTTATTCACCTCCACTCCAAACCTGAAAAACAGTCAATCTTTCCATACAAGGACGATGTCTTCATGAGAAGGAAGAAAAACTCCGGCTCATCCTCAACCGCGGGAACAGCCACCCGCACTCGCCGTCGGCGGCGTACCGGAGGGGGTGGTTCTCACCAGCCGCTTCCGCTCGATTCCGAGGGACGCCCTTACGATCCCGACGATCTGCTTCTTGTCGACGATGATGATGACGCTGATGCAGGATCGGTTGAAGATGCCGAGGGCGCGGAAGCCAACGGAGACCGTCCCGTTCTTGATCTTGCGCAGTTGAAGTCCATGACGGCTGCTGAACTGTCAAAGATGGCCGAGGAAATGCAGGTCGAAAACGCCGCGGCGCTTCGCAAGCAGGACCTCATCTTCCAGATTCTTCGGGCAACATCCCGCCGCAACGGCCAGATGTACGCGAACGGAACTCTTGAAATTCTGCCGGACGGTTTTGGATTTCTGCGTTCCGCCAGCTACAACTACCTGTGGTCGCCGGACGACATTTACGTCTCGCCATCACAGATTCGCCGCTTTGGCTTGCGCAAGGGTGACACGATCACCGGCACTGTCCGCGCGCCGAAGGAGGGAGAACGTTACTTTGCTCTCCTCAAGGTCGAAACGATCAATGGCACTGACCCGAAAACCGCTCGCGAGAAAATTCTCTTCGATAACCTGACGCCGCTCTATCCCGAGCGCCGAATCAAAATGGAGACCGTGCGCAAGAAGCTGACAACTCGCTTCATGGATCTCCTCACGCCTCTTGGATTCGGTCAGCGTGCCCTCATTGTCGCGCCACCCCGCACCGGCAAGACGATGCTGCTTCAGGATATTGCAAACGCCATCACCACCAATCATCCCGACTCTTTCCTCATTGTCCTGCTCATCGACGAGCGCCCCGAGGAAGTCACGGACATGGAGCGCACCGTGAAAGGCGAGGTGATCAGCTCGACCTTTGATGAACCGGCGGATCGTCACGTTCAAGTTGCCGAGATGGTGATCGAAAAGGCGAAGCGTCTTGTCGAGCACGGCCAGGACGTTATTATCCTGCTGGACTCCATCACCCGGCTCGCCCGCGCGTACAACACCGTGACACCCGCTTCCGGCAAGGTGCTCTCCGGCGGTATCGACGCAAACGCTCTTCACAAGCCCAAGCGTTTCTTCGGAGCGGCCCGCAACATCGAGGAGGGCGGCTCATTGACCATCATTGCCACGGCTCTTGTCGAGACAGGGTCCCGAATGGACGATGTCATCTTCGAGGAATTCAAGGGCACCGGTAACAGCGAGGTGAACCTGGATCGGAAGCTTGCCGACCGGCGCATTTTCCCCGCTATCGACGTGATGCGCTCCGGCACTCGCAAGGAGGAGCTGCTGATTCCTCAGGAGGCTCTTCAGCGGATCTGGCTGTTGCGGAAAATTCTCAATGAACTGAATGTTGTCGAAGCCGCCGAATTCCTCCTGGACAAGCTGAAGAAAACGGAGAGTAACGAGGACTTTCTCGACAGCATGAATCAGTAGCCCACAGTGACCTTGCGGTCCGGCTTCACGGCCGGACCTTTTTTTCACCCATCTCCCATCCTTCTCTTGTTTCCCTCCCGGGATGTGGATCACACCATACGATTTAAATCGTCCTCGCGGGTGCAGGTTCATGAACAACAACCGATTGATAGTCATTGGCATCGCTGTCGTCATCCTGGTGGCGGGGATGGTTGTTGTGATGGTGCGGACAGGCGACAAAGTCGCGCCCGTGCCACCCTCGGAACCGCCCGCCGAGGTGGCGGAAACGCCAAAAAACACACCGGCGGCATCCCCGCCTCCGGTCATTGAAGCCACCCCGGAAGCCATATCCGTTTCTCAGGCGCAGGTTCCCGAAGTCGCCCTTCCGGCGGATGACGGACCTGCCTATGACCTTTATGAAGAGCCGTTTCTTGATATGGGCGACATTCGCCGCCTGATTGAAGAGCACGGCCTGGAAAAAGCCTATGGCATGGCCAACCCGGATCACCGGTTCGACATGGTGGACTATCTCACGGACCTTGAGCTTCTGCGGGAAAACCTTGAAACGCTTCTCGGCACCGAAACCGACAGCGAGCTTCGAGCGTACATGCTCGAAAATACTGTTCCCATCGGCTTGTTTGACGACGCCGAGATTGGGGAGGAAGTCGTTGACCGAGAGCTTGTTCGGATTCTTCGCGAGGCTCCGGACGAAGGAGTGATCGGTGTGGAGTGGGTTCGGCGGATGGACCTTGCCCGTCTTGTTGACCCCAAAGAAGCCCTTCACTGGGCTCGACAATCCGACGAACGCTATCCGGGGGATCATGAGATCGGCGTTGTCGCCTCTGAGACCATCCTTGCCGTTCACGGCAGCGATGGTGGTGTCAGAGTTTCCGAAGTCGAGCAGGCTCAGTCGTTTATCATGGAAACTTTAGCAACCGATGATCTCGCCGTGATCGATTCCGACTATCGCCTGAGGGCCTATGTCTCTCTGGCCAACGCGACGGATCCGGACCAGGTTCGGGATTTTTATGCTGAGCAGCTCGAGAGGGAGTCTGATCCCCGCGTTCGCCGTATGCTCGAGCGTCTCCTTTCGGCGCCCTAACTCTTCCCTTTTCAGCCCTGTACCTTTCTTTCCATCGACTTATTCACCCATCCAACCCGTACAGGAAACGGTTGACGCTACCCGCCGGTCCCGGTGGGAATGCCGCCTGAGTTTTCCGACAAGGATACGGACACCGGACATCCGCGCCCCTCACCCCTGAACGCGGAGAGACTGAAACCGGGGTCACGTCAGGAGGAACATCATGCTGAACACCCGGAAGCTGGGGTCCGGCCTGTGCCGTGCCGTTGCGGCGCTGGGAACGGCTCTTGGTTTTTTTGCCATCCAGCCTACCGAGGCCTTTGCCCGAGATGTGGGTAATATCGGGCAGGCGGATATTGTCATCCCGGAAGGTACAGCGAGTCTGCATTTGGAGCTGGTTCCGGATCTGGTCATGGTTCGGCCGGGTTCAGAAGGGATCCGCGGTGCGGGACTGCTTGAGACCTTTCGCCATTCGAGCGAATCGCTTTTGCTGGCTCGGGCCGTTGAGACTCCGGAGACAAGCCTCGTTGACCATACGCTCAAGTCCACAGACGCGGGTTTCGCGGGTCCCGTATTTTATCTTGGCGGACGAACGGTGGCGACCGGTGATACTCTGGTTCTGGAAGTGAGTTCGGATGTCACTCCCGCTCGCCTTCAGGAAATTGCCGCCGCTCACAACATGGAGTTGTTGAAGAGTTACTTCGACACCGTGCATGTCTTTCGTGTAAACACGCGATCCGGCTACGAGACCATCAATACCGTCACAGAGCTTCATGATGAGCCGGGCGTGCAGTCGGCAGCGGTCAACTGGTTCTCCCAGTATGAGCTGAACAACTACACCTCCCGGTATGGCGGGACGTCCGCCGCCGCCGCCAACACAGCCGGTGTTGTTGCTCTTGTGCGCGACTTCAGGCCGGACCTCGATGTTGATCAGGTGATTCAGGTCATCAAGCAAACCGCCAACAATGGTTCGTCTTCCACAGACGCCGAGGAGGGCTTTGAATACGAGACTTTGACAGAGGGCTGGGCAGAGGGGCAGCTAATCGTTCGCGACAACAACCTGCTTCCCCAGCTGATTCTTGAGGATGACCAGATTACCACGAATACAAAGCGTCGTGGCAATGCGTACGGCTATGGTGTTGTGAATGCGTACGATGCCGTCAATTATGCTCTCAATATCACGCCAAACATCGATGGTCTGCCGGGAGACTATGCAGGTCGCGTGAACCTGATTCTTGTCAAGGGTGAAGACGAGCCGACCACCCCTCCCGCGGTGGTTTTTACCAGCCCCACCGGGAACATTCGGGTCTCTTCAGGCACGACGTCCCGCACGATTGAGGGAGATGCGATTGCAGGCACCGATGCACTGACCATCACCAGCCTTCAGTGGCGTCTTAACGATGGTCCCTTCCAGAACATTAATTTGCGAAAGGGCGGTGGTTCAACCATTGAACCATTCAGTTTCAGCGCATCCCCGCTTCAGCCAGGCTTCAACGTCGTTGAGGTTCGGACGACGGACTCCGGCGGTGGGGAAGGAAGCAACAGCCTTGGCATTTACAGGCGAAAGAATGCCTTCTCCCAGCCGAATGACCCTCTCTATCCATTCCAGTGGCACCTGGGTATTCCGGGCGCCGCGGACGGACGGGAAGCACTCACAGGCAGCGCGGACATGGACGTTGTCGACACCTGGTCGGCCTTCGACTACCCCAATCCCGAAACGTCCAGCGTTCGAATTGCGATCATCGACGATGGCGTTGCAACGAACCTGCCCTTTGGCGAACTGAATATCTACAGCCAGTATAACACCTGCTTCGGACAGAATCTTCCGGCGCGTCCCGCTCAATTCGACTCATCGCAGCCTCGCTCCGGAACCGGTCACGGTACCAGCGCGGCAAGCATCATTGCCGCTTCCGCCAACAACGGTTACGGCGGAGTGGGAATTCTGCCGGGATATCCGATCATCGCTATCCGCGCAGCGACTACAGACGATGGCTCGCTTTTCCTGCAGTCCGACTGCGATTTCCTCGACGCCTTCTCGTCAGCTGTTTCAGACGGCGCCAGTGTCATCTGCGTTGGCATTGGTCCTGTCCTGTCGGACGGCCTTTGCTTCGAGTCGGATATCAACGTCGGCAAGAGCTTCCCGGTAACAAAGGGAATTGGTTTTGGTGTGGGCGGAGCGTACTCAAACGACGTTCCCGTCGTCTGGGCGGCAGGCAACCGCCGCGATTCGACAGATCTTTACAGCCTGTTTGAGTTCTACGGCTCCATCGCCACCGATGACATCGACGAGGAGACAGGCGGGTTGATTGACCGCGGACGCGAAGCGATTCTTGTCGTTGGCGCCAGCAGCAGTATTGTGGGTCTCGGCCTGGAAAGTGGTCCTCTCCTTGGCATCTCTCATTACTCCAACCGAGACGGGGATTCGCTGTCCGTCGTGGCCCCCTCAAGCGACTTCTGGCCGGACTATGAGCCCTGTGCGACGACGGTTTCCGATACTTTCCTCACGATCGGAATTGTAGCCTCCGACACCAATCTGTTTTCAATGGGTGGTGAGGTCTTCGACCGCCAGACACCGGATCCGGAAATCCCGATTCCCGTCAAGGTTCCGCCCGCCGGTACCGTCGGAATCAAGAACTACGAAACGATTTCGCTTCTCTACGACTCCGACCAGGACGGAAGTGGTCCGCTTGGCCGGGGAATCATCTTCTATGTCGATGGCGGTGCCATTGAGCTCTATCCTGACGGCCTTGTGCAGGACGAAACAGGCAGTATTTTCGGTTTCGTCACGATCCTGGTCAGAGACGATAACAACGTTATAACCAATCAAATCACGCTCAATGGTGTGACCGGAAAGATCAAGGGCCGCCAGAGTGGCAAGGTGAGTGAGCGCGAGAAAGTCGCAATAAGCATCTCCCTCAGGGGAAGAGACTCCGCGGGTAACCAAATCAAGGTGAGCATGAAGCAGAAGTACACATTGATTGACGAAATTCTGCGGGGCACAGGTGGTGGAGGAACGGCTCAGAAGGTCCAGAAAATCTTCCCCGCTCCACCGCCTGACAACAACGGACCGCGTCCTCCGGACTCCACGGCGTTCAAAGTCAAGGCTCAGGTCAAGTTTGCCGGTGGTGGCAGAGCGAAGACCACCGGGCGCGTTCTGATGTCGACTCTGGACGATGCCCCCGGAGCAACCGAGGCGAAGCTCGACTATGCTTTGGCGTCGATCTACTCGAGCGACATCGAAACGGGTGGCTTTGCACCAACCGGTGTCACGGGTTTCACCCGCTGGACCGGGTCGGCAACGGTCGATTCTCCGTATGACTTCCAGACATCCTCCGGGAATCTTGATCTTCGAGTGCTGTTCTCGCCTCCCACTATCAGAGGCAAGTACAAGGCAAAGGCTCAGGTTGGATCGTATCGCGCAAAGACCCAGGGAGTTCATACCTCTCCGAATTCGAATCCCCTTCTGCCCGTCGCGGATATCTCCAACTTCCCCGAAAAAGTCTCAGTCAGAACACCCGCCTTTTCCACCAATCTCTCGAACGCCATTCCCGCCGGGTTCCTCGGAACCGACGACATATTCAACTAAGACTCCTTAACCTGACGGATACTCTCGGCGGTCTCTTCGGAGGCCGCCGATTTTGTTTTGTCCTCCCGCACACACCCGACAGGATGGGCGCGAGGATCGCTTTGTCTTTTTCAGGAGATCGAATGCAGAAGATTCTTACCATTGTTTTCGCTGTCAGTGTGGCGACCCTGCCGGAGTCGGCAAGTACCCAGGACCTGCCTCCGGATCTTGCGCAGAGACCCGGAATTCCGCTCGGCCTGCCGCCGGAAACATCTGTTTCCTCACCAGCAGGCAAAGGCGTGTTTTCTGCATTTCAGAATGGTTCTTTCGAAGAGACCGATGGGGGAGAACCGGTTGGATGGGCGAAAAACCGGTTTCCGGAACTGCGTACGGAGGGAGAGAACAATTACGTACGTGTCGCTGACTTCTTTCGCTACGGCCAGTCTGTCGCGCTTCCGTTGCGGCATCGCGCCTATACGGTCAGTGGCCGCTATCGTTCTGACACGATCAATTTCCCCGCAATTGCCCACGTCTACGACGATGGTCGCGAATCTGTCTTCCAGAGCACATCCACATTCCTGGACGCCGGAGACTGGACTCGGATTTATGTTACGCATCCGGTTCAGGATGCGATTGGGCCTCTTCAAATTCTGCCGAGCACCGTCTTCCAACTTTTTTGGACGGATCTCGATGACGTGGCAGTGTTTGATGAAGGGATGACAAACGGCGGGTTCGACCTGAGCCCCGCCTCCGATGGTTTTCCTCTCTGGGATCTTCAGGACGGCGCCTCGATTACGGATGAGGCTCTGAACCTTCCCTCCGGTGCTTCCGCCACGACCATGAGCGGTGCCATACCCCTGGGCCAAAGTTACTTTATTGCCTTTCGCTCCGATACCCCGGGTGTGACGACCTCTCTGACACTGTCTGTTGAAAACATTGATGTCGTTGGCAGCACTGTTGGAGAGTTACAGGAGACGACTCTACCTCTTCCCGCCGGCTTCGCCTTCCACGTCGTTGAAACCGGCGAAGTCGACTCCGGGGTTCAGGCCGCCCGTGCGGCGCTCGCAAACGACGGTGAAAATGGCGTTAGAATCGACGACGTTTCACGGGGATTTGTGCATGTGTGGCCACGCGACTACGATCCCTCGCCGGAGTCGTTGAATCCTGATCTGATTCTGACCGCCGCATGGCCTCGTCAGGTTGCCGCAGCATCGGTTACAATTCGAAATTCCCTCAAGGGAGTTGTCGAAACGATTCCAATGACGGTAGGCGATGGAACAGCTACCGCATCCTGGAATGGCGCGGGGCAGGGAGCCGGAACATACACTGCTGAATTCGAACTTGAGAGCACAACCGGCGATACGGTTTTTCTCGGCCGTTCCTTTGAACTTCGCAACGACCTCGCGGCACCATCCGATCCGCCCGCCTATGCCAGCGAAGTGTTCCAGCGCGGTGCGTGGATCTGGCTGCTCGACCTTGGGCCGGATGAAGAAGACATTCGTCCTTTTTTTGAACTGGCCAAAGCTGACGGCTTTAACTTCGCGACGGTTTTCGCGTTTCAAAACCAGTGGTCGATTGTGCGAGAGGTTTGCGAAGACATTGAAATGCCTTTCATCGCCGGAAACGACTTGATGCAGGGCATTGTTCGCAGCCGGCCTCCAAATATCTCACCTCTTGCGATGACAGCGTTTCACGATGAGATCCTCGCGGAACTGGGAGATCTCGTGGGCAGTCCGATGCTGATGGGTTTGTACCCGACGGATGAGCCCGACGCTTTCTGGCAATTCGACAATGCTGCCGCTGCCGTACGGGCCATCGCCGCAAGTTCAGAGTTCGGCCCCTCTTTCATTACCATCTCTCCTCCGGTTCTCGATCTTGATCCGTTTCCCGCGATTCGACCCGCAGCCCACTGGACGGACTTTTATCCTTTTGTTGGCAGAGGCATCGACCTGACTCTGGAATTGAAGGAACTCTCAGACCATATCGTCGATCAGGTCGCTCTCGCGAACTCGCTCGGCCGCGAATACTGGCTTGTTCCACAGGCGTGGAGTTTCTTCGACGGTGTTCACACGGGCAATTCCGCGGCGATTCGCGCGACCATCGGGCTTTGCATCGCTCACGGCGCCAAAGGTTACGTTCCCTTTCCCTACCGACAGATTAATCCCCTCGAAGGTATTCGGACGAAAGAGCTTGGTCCGTTACCTGAAACCGGCGTCTGGATTTCAGAGAACCACCGCATTCAGGAAATCGAAACGGAACTGATCGCCTTCAATGGCCATGGAGAACTCGCGAACGTTGATGGACCACTGGTTGTGACAACAGCTGAGGCTCCCGGTGACGAGACCATTGTTGTTGTGGTTTCACTCGAATGCCGCCGCCGCACCCGTGTGGCATTGGAGATATCGGGCGGCAGCGCTGCGCTGGAGGAACTGACCGGCAAGGAAACACCGCGAGATGGTGCCGGAGTTCATGAGTTCGAATTCGAACCGGGTGGATGGCGGATCTGGCGTCTTGTTGACGGAGCAGTTGTTTCGGCCTTGTCGGCAACTGTCAGTGATTTGCCGCCGACCCTCGATCTGCCCGTCACGGCTGACGTTACAATCGGGGAGATCCGCCACCTTGATTTTCGCCCCTTCGGCAGTCAGGTCATTGCATCCTGTGGCTCCAGGATCTACCGCGTGGGAACAACAGGGACCGTTTTCGACGACATTGCGGTCGAGAACGTTGTCAGCTCACGGTGGATCTCCGTTGTTGATGCTTACCTCTTCAGCCCCACGAATGGAATCACAAGTGTCCGGTTTCAAGCCTCGCCTGTGATCACGGGGCGGTTTCAAAGAGAAACCGCGGCCGCCACGTTTGGCTTCGTTGATGGTAACAGACTCTGGTCAACAGCGGACTTCCTCGGTGTCCGGGAGTATGAAATTCAGGACATTGGCCTGGCCGAGGGTGACTACGAATCCTCCGTTCCGACAGACCTTCGGGAGCCCGCGGGCATTCTTGCAGATGGGCGCGTTCTCCTGCCGACGCAACTCAGCGGAGTACTGGCCGGCAATGTCGATAACTCGGGTGATATCATCCTCGAACCCTTCAACGATGTCTCCGTTATTGCGGAAGCGGCACTCTCGCCCGATCGGGACCGGCTGGCCATGGCAAGGATGCGCCGGGGTTTTGCAGTTCAGAGCATCGACAACTCTGGAAACGTGAATGCGGAACTGTCCATTCCTCATCGGGGCGAATACGTCGCGGCGGTTGCATGGATTACTAACGATCTGCTTGCCGTTGGCGAAATCGACGGAGATGTGGAGTTCTTTGGTGTTGGAGACGATTCGGCCCTGACTCTCCGAGGGCGGTGGCGTCCCGAACCCCGTCCGGCTCAGGGAATGTCCGCCATGGTGTCAGCCAACAACATTCTCGCTGTTGGTTTTCGCGATGGGCGGCTTCTCTTCGTCGATGTCTCCCAGCTTCCTGAGGAGTTCGATGATGGAACGGAATACTGGTTATTGAACTGACAGTGATCCGCGCTTCAAGGGAGAAGGAGTTTCGAGAGCCTTGTGCGGCAGGACCATTCGGAATGTTGTCAGATCGCCCGGCAGGCTTTCACATTCCGCCCAGCCACCGTGTGCTCTTGCCACGTGCCAGACCACGTACAGCCCGAGTCCGGAGCCTTCCTGTCCGTGGGTTTCGGACGTACGGTGCCACCGCTTGAAAACGTGAGCCTTGTCTTCCTTTGAAATTCCCGGGCCGGTGTTTTCAACGGCGATAATATTCACCGGTCCCACGCCGTCACGTTCCTCGAGGAAAAGACGAACACGGCAAGTGCCACCGTCCGGTGTATACTTTACCGCGTTGCTCAACAGATTGGAAACGGCTCGGAAAATCAGATGTTCGTCGCCGTTCCAGATTCTCACCGCCTCGTCGCACTCAAGCAGGATCTCAATTGATTTCCGTGCGAATTCAGTTCCCACCATCTTGACTGCTTCATCCAGTGTTTCTCTCAAAGCCACCGGCTGTGGCAGAACCTCAAGACGTCCCGCTTCCGCACGCTGCTGTGTCAGATAGTTTTCCAGCAGAGACAGGATGCGCTGTCCGTTCGTGACAATTTTCTCCGCGAACTCCGCTGCTCTGGGGCTGACCTTTCCGGTCTCGCGATCGACAATGAACTGTGCAAACCCCATAATGCTGTTCAGCGGAACTTTGATGTCATGGCTGATCATGCGCATCATGTCCTCACGAAGTTCCTCCGTTTCGATTTGCGCGAAAACCTTCTCGATTGAAGCGAGCAGGAAGTCGAACTCGAACGGTTTCGTCAGGTAATCCGCGACACGCAGGTGAATTGCCTCGATGGCGGACTGAGTGGTGGCATGGCCGGTGATGACGATAACGGCAGTGGCGGGGTGTTTACGGGCGAGAAAGTCGATAAGCTGGAACCCGTCGACCTCCGGCATGCGGAGGTCCGTAATGACGAGCCGGTAGTCCTGTCGGGCGAAGGCCTCCATGCCTGACTTGCCGCCCACGGCAAAGTCGACCTCGTACCCCTCTTCCCGAAGCAGTTCCGTCAGGCTGTGAGCCAGACGCTCTTCGTCGTCCACGACGAGAATGCTGCGATCCATTGTTATCCACTCAAGACGGTATCAGGGATTTGTTTGTTCAATTCCGGCGCCCGTGTCCAGTGAAAGAACAAGCCCGCCGCTAGGGATCGAGAAACGACATCAGTGCGGCTTCATTGGGATAACCGCCGAACAGACGGCTGCGAACCACGTCGCCGTTCGCGTCGAGCACCACAAGTGTGGGAGCTCCGACGATGCCTCTGTCGGCGGCGAAGGACCGGTGGCGAGCGAGGTCCACTCGAACCGGTGTCATGTTCCGGTGGATGAAGTCGAGCGTGCGATCAAGTTCGCTGGCGTAGACCTCGAAGCGGTTGCTTCCCGCAACATCCCGATGGGAGCAGAACAGAAGGACAGGTTTGCCGTCCCGGGCTGTCAATTCCATGTCTTCCTCATAGTCATCCCAGAACTCACTCCAGTTGTGTTCCACCGGGGTTGGCGACGGAGACGGGGCCGGAGTGGGCGAAGGTGTTGGAGCCGGTGTGGCGGTGGGCGTTGGCACTGGCGTCGGAGTCGCCGCGGGCTGAGAAGCCGGTTCAAAGGGTGACCTGTGATCCGGCGTTGATGCCGGCGTTGGCGAAAATTCAAAGGGCGATTCCTCAACCGGTGCCGGTTCCGGAGTGGGAGTCACTTTCGCAAAGGGCGATGGTGCGGGAGTCGCGGTGGGAACGGGAGGAATTTCGGTCAATGACTCAAAAGCGGGAGACGCGTCGGCAATCAGTCGGAGCCCGTCATCGTAGGACATTCCTTCGGGCCGGTTGTTCCACTCCACGTTATTGGTCCAGGACTCTGTGTCCAGATGGCACTGGAAACAATCGACCGGGCTCTCACCGAACAACTCACTGTGGGCCACAATGGGAGGGGCCTGCGCCGATCCGTGGCAGGACACGCAGTAGTTTTCTCCGTAGCCGTGATGTTCATACCTCAATGGCATTCCATCCGGCTGCGCCCGATGAGAATTGTGACATTCCGCGCAGCTCATCTGTGAAACCTGTGGGCCGTGGTGGTAGAGAAGTGATGCATTGACTTCCCGCGCGCGCCTGAGTTCCTCCGGCTTTTCATCTCGCAGCGAAACCCAGTTGGCGTCGTAAATGATCGCATCGCGATATCCGGTATACTCCGGCTGATACCGCGGATGGCAGCCGGAGTTTGAACAGTCGGTGTTCGCAACCGGAGCGAAAGGCGTGCTGTGGCAGGAACTGCAGCGCATCGGCTCGCCGCCGTATTCCGCATGGTGCGTGTTGTACTGAGGAGAATAGTAGTACCGCTCAGGGTTCTTGAAAGAGAAATAAACAATCACGCCCAGCACACCGAGCGTGACGGTGTGAAAAAGCACGATGTTTTGAGCCGTTGGGCGAACCTCCAAAGCCATCCCTAGAGCCCCCGGTAGTAGAGAATGCTGATGACGTGAAGCAGCGTCAGAAGGCCGAGCGACACCGCCAGAGGGTAATGCAGCATTCTCCAGTATTTAAACACTGTCTGCGAGAAGACGGAAAGTGTCAGGCGTGAATCATCCACCTCTCCTTCCTGCCCCCTTTGTATGCGTTCCACGGTCACCTGCTTGAGAATGTCCCGCCAGATCGTCGCCCCCACAAGACCGCTTACAATGACGACAAGGAAAACAAAGCTGTTCAGAAACGCAACGTGAGGAACAACGTCGCCAATGGCGCGGTCGGGATATTGATTCAGGCGGGCCCCCTGCCTTTTGAACCAGGCAAAGTAGTTTCCACTGTGAATTGATACGAGAAAAAACGATGCGATGGCGCTCACGATATGAGCATACATCCATCCCCGGATGCTGCCAATGACCGGAACGATTCGTTTTCTGGCAAGCGCCACGTACGTGATAAAGAGCACTGCCAGAGCGAAAAGAATCGTGCCCACGTCACCGGTCAGGGCGATCCAGTCGTGCATCGCCTGACTTTGCAGGACATTATGCACTCCCAGTGCCAGCACCGCCAGTGCGCCCCCCACGATTGTCATGAATCCGATCTTGTTCCAGATTCCACGGATTCCGTGATCGCCGATCGACATCAGCGAATCCGACAGAAAGTCTGAGCGCGACTTGATGATACCCGCTCGCAGCTCGAACTCCTCCACGGCGTCGAACAACTCTTTATAACTGCCGTACCGCTCTCCCGGACTTTTCGCCATCATGCGCGAGATGATTGCGGAGAGGCCGGCGGGAACCGCCGTATTCACATCGCTGACAGCCGGAACAGGCTTGTTTACGTGCATGTTGGCCGTGGACATTGCTGTTTTGCCTCTGTAGGGCGGTTTGCCCGTCAGCAGGTGAAAGAACGTCGCGCCAAGCGAATACATGTCGGACTTGAAGGTCAGCGGATCGCCGGTTACCGCTTCGGGAGAGATATACAGTGGGGTGCCGACGACGCTCTTGCTCATGAACTCGCCCTTTTCGTCAACACGCTGGGCAAGACCGAAGTCCACGACCTTCACATCTCCCTGATCGCTGATCAGAACATTGCCCGGCTTGAGGTCGCGATGAATCACACCCGCCTTTTGGGCTCGGCTGAGGCCGCGAATCGTTTGCTTTAGAAGGTTGGTGCAGACTTCCGGTGCGATTGTTTCCGAATCGTCCAGCAAATCCTTGAAACTGTGTCCCGGCACCTTCTCCATTGTGAAAAAATGGAGCCCGGCAGCCTCATCGACATCGTAAACCTGAACAACGTTGCTGTGAACGAACGTACCGAGCGTTCTTGCTTCGGAGTAAAAGCGCTCGATGAACTCCTCGCTGTTGGAAAACTGCGCCGGGAGAACTTTGAGGGCCACTTTGCGATCGAGTGACAGCTGTGTCGCCTCGTAAACATCTCCCATGCCGCCGGAACCGATCCGTCCGTCGATACGATACCCCCCGAGATTGACGCCGAGGAGTGATTCACCCGCGCCACTCACAACGCGTTGTACGCGCTCAAGGTCTCCCTGTGTCATCTCCCGCGACCGGGAAACCTGAGTGACGAGGCTGCCCGTGCTGGCAGGCGAATCCACGGAGTCTTGCGCCCCTGGCGGAGAAAGTGGTTCCGTCGGAGGAAGACTGTCCACTTGCGTTGCCGCCAGATGCTCATCCGCGAGCTGTGTTTGCGCCTGTGAGACTTCGTTCGCCTCACGCGCTTCCGGAGTCATAATCGTTTCCGCCTGCGACGGATCCTCCGGGACCGTTTTTTCCAGTGCCGGTTTCTCCACGGGAGAAGGAGTACTCAGATTCGGTTTCAAATTCAGTTCAGAGGACTGAAGCGCCGGGCCGGAATCGTGATCCTCCGCCAGCTGCACCTTGCTGTCTTCCTGCTCCGAAACGGGGTCCGGCATGACCTGGGTTTGCGCTTCATCGAAAGCCGGGACAGGTCCCGACTCGGAGAAGGACGGAGTCAGGCTGAACTCCGCGGAGTCCATTGCATCCGCTGCAACAGGCTCGCTGTCCTCAGAGAGATCGACCTCGGTATCGTCCGACAGCAGGCGCGTCTTTTCCTGTCCGACGTCGAAAAAATCACTGCTGCCAAATTCCAGAGTTTCCTGCTGAGACGCGGGAACTCCGCCTGGTCCGTCAGCTGGCGGGCCGGGAACAGCCGCGGCCTTCAGAGTCGCCATGTCCGCTTCCCGGATCAGCCCTTTGCCAAGGAGAAGATCAGCCAGATCCTCATCAGCGCCGGGTTCACCGGCGGCCGCGAGTTCCCGCTCGGAAACCAGGCCGCGTGCAAGGGCCTGATTGCGAATGCGTTCATTGATTTCCCGCCGGGGCAGGCTCATGCAGAAGAGACTCCGGTAGCGCGCCGTATCATAACGTCTTCTATCAGTTTCAAGAACCTCAGGGTCCGCCGAGGCTCCTCAGTTGCCAAGGCGAAACTCTTTTTCCACGAGTGCTCTGTCGAGGGGCTGTACCCGACGGGACAGTTGCGCCGGATTTATTCCCCAACCATGCTTGAGCCAATGCGGCAGCCTCCGAATCTTCTCGTTCTGGCCTACTTCTATCCTCCTGCGGCGACAGGGATTCGCCGCCTCGAGTCACTTCTCAAACATTTGCCCTCCCATGGCTGGCGCCCCCTGGTGGTATGCTGCCGGGAAACCATCGGCTCGGGTTTGGACGAATCGCCTCTGCGCAAGACCTGGATAGCTCAGACGCCCGTCCATCGAACCGGTTCTCTCGACCCCTATCGGATTGCCGCGATGCTCCGAAAAGGGAACCGCACGGACCACAACGAGACTGCGCAGGCCAGCGGCGGGGGGACCGGCAAACGCCTGATGAACCTGGCTCGCCGCCATATCCTCCTTCCCGACGATCGGACGGGGTGGATTCCTTTCGCTGCCGTTGAAGCCATACAACTTGCCGGACGCCACTCGTTCCGTGCTGTTTACTCCAGCAACTATCCTCAAAGCACTCACGTTGCCGCCATGATTGTCTCCTCCGTGACAGGGCTTCCCTGGCTTGCGGACTTCCGTGACGGCTGGACACAAAACCCGGCATTTCACGATCCCGGAAATATGCTCATGAAGCAGGGGCAGACGCTGCTTGAGAGCCTGACAGCGCGCCGGGCTGCGCGTGTCGTGACCGTCTCGCCACCGGTGACGCGCCACCTTCAGAAGCTGCGTCCCGCCCGCCTGGCACCCGCCGAGACAATCTATAACGGATTCGAACCCTCCGACTATCGCCTTGCCGCAGTTCGTTCAATGGCATCCCTTCATCCTGGACGGCTGACTTTGTTGTACACAGGAACATTTTTCGGGCGCCGCTCCCCTCGTCCTCTTTTCGCCGCCCTGCGAGAGTTATTGACTCGTCGTCCTCACTGGCGCCGTCACCTGACCGTGCGGATGCGCACCTCGCTGGAGCCACGCCATCTCCAGCTTCTTTGCGACTGGTCTCTGGATGACATCGTCCGGGTTATGCCACCTGTAAGTTTCGAGCAATCTCAGGAAGAACAACAGCGGGCGGATGCCTGTCTGCTGATTCTCGAGGAGGGGCCCGGAGCGGAAATCATGGTGAGTCAGAAAATCTTCGAGTATCTTGCAGCACGGAAACCAATATTTGCCATGGTGCCCGCCGGTGCCGCTGCGGAACTTCTCAAGGAGACGGGCGGCGCCTCCATCTCCATCTCGGAAAACCCCGGTTCGGCCGGAGCACGGCTCGGACGGTTTCTTTCGGATGTTCGTGCAAACAGGTTTGAAACGGTGCCGGAGGACAGGCTGGAGAGATTCGAGCGCTCCCGCCAGGCCGCTCGAATTGGTCAGATTCTCAGCGAAATGACAAGCTGAGGCCGATGGCGGGCACCAAATTCCGATTTGCATCCCGCAGGGCACCTCGGTCTAATATCGCCGTGTGGGGAGATATACATTCTGAGATCCTCTCGTAATCATCTGTTGAACACTTGCAAGGCGGCACAGCATGGGCAAAACGGATAAAAAAAACGATCAAAAAGACGTTCGTAAAGAGATGGAACTGATGATCCGGCTCGAAGCCGCCACCTCTCCCGGTGGCAGCTCGCCGCGAATTCCAAAGAACGAAAGCGCCTCCAAAGCCGGAAACGTCAAGCAGAGCGGTAAAGTCCGTATTGGCGATGAAGAGAGTGCGGCCAAAGTCGGCGGAGTTCAGCCCGCTGTCGGGCATGTTCTTCAGGAAATCGAAATCCCCGACGAAGCGTCGATGGTTCAGGCGCTAACCGAAAAAGTCGGACTTCCCTACGTCAAACTTGCAGACTACGATCTTGAGAGCGAGAACTCCGAAAAGGTTCGCGGTTTTGTTCCCGCCTCAGTCGCACGTGAGCGGCGCATCATACCTCTCCGCGAAAAATCGGCGGCCGGTGGTGGAAAACCCGTTCTTGAAATCGCCATCAGCGATCCGTTGGACATCACCATTGTCGATGACCTTCGCTTGCTTCTTCCCGAACACGACATCGAGCCCGTTGTCATGGATGAGAGCGACATTGTCGACTCCATCGACCGCCATTACGGCCTGGGTGAGGAGTCACTCGATGCCGTTATCGGCGATCTTCAGGAGGAGATGACAAAGACAGCCTCCGTGCAGCAGGCCGACGGTATTGAAATCGACGTCGAGGAACTTGCCAACGATCCGCCCGTTATCAAGCTGGTCAACCTCCTCCTTGTCCGTGCCATCACGGACCGCGCATCCGACCTTCACATCGAGCCTTTTGCCGGAACCCTTCGTATTCGCTATCGCGTTGACGGCGTGCTTCGCGAGATTCCTTCGCCACCCAAGAGTCTTCAGATCGGCCTCTGCAGCCGCCTCAAGGTTATGGCCGGCATGAACATCGCCGAAACGCGGCGTCCTCAGGACGGCCGCATTCGGCTCAACATCTCCGGCAAGGAAATCGACCTTCGCGTCGCCGCCGTTCCGACGGTCTACGGCGAATCCATCGTAATGCGCGTGCTCGACAAGAGCACAATGATGATCGGCATTCGCCAGCTTGGTTTTCAAAAGGAAGTTCTCGATATCCTTTTGAAGGAAGCACGCAAGCCCAACGGCATCGTGCTTGTCACCGGCCCCACCGGATCCGGCAAGACCACGACTCTCTACTCCGTTCTGTCGGAAGTGTACGACTCGGGTCTGAAGTTCATCACAACCGAGGACCCCGTTGAGTACGAGTTGCCGGGCATCGTTCAGGTGAACATCAACGCAAAGGTGCAGCTCACATTCGCCGCCTGCCTTCGAAGTATCCTGCGCCAGGACCCCGACATCATTCTTGTCGGCGAGATTCGCGACGTCGAAACCGCTCAGATTTCCGTTCAGGCCGCTTTGACCGGCCACATGGTGTTCTCCACACTTCATACCAACTCCGCCGCCGCCACCATTACGCGTCTTGTCGACATGGGTATTGAGCCCTTCCTGCTGACATCGACGCTTCGTTGTGTTGTCGGACAGCGACTGATTCGCACGATCTGTCCCTCCTGCAAGGAGCCGTACATTCCGACCGACGATGACCTGGAGGAATTCGCGGTTTCCCGTGATGAGGTCGAGGATATCACCTTCTATCACGGACGCGGCTGCGACGATTGCAACTTCACGGGATACAAGGGACGGCTTGGCATTTTCGAAGTCATGAAGGTTACTGAAGAACTGAACGAACTCGTTCTTCAGAGATCGACTTCCGATGAAATTCACGCTCTTGCTGTTCACCAGGGAATGGCAACGATGCGCAGCGACGGCTGGCTGAAAATCTGCCTGGGTGTCACGACTTTCGATGAGATATCGAAGCAGACACCGCGTGAAACGGAAGACACCGCAAAAGCCGAAATGGCCTCGGCGCAGCGGTCGCTTCAGCGGATCGAAGCCGCACGCCGCAAACGCGAGGAAGAGGACAACGCGGAATTCGTTTTCGAGGATGAGGGAGAAGAGGAACCGTTCGGCCTGCCGGAAATTCTTCCGGACAGTCCGGAGAGTCAGACCGATCAGTAACCACGGGCGGAAAGCGGCTTCTCCACAGGTCAGGGGAATCCGTTTGACAGTCACTGGGCGGGAACGCTGATATCGAGTCTGCAAAAAGACACGATTCTCTGCTCGGGGCGAAACGGATGGGCAACGCAGTCTCCGATTCTCGAAACTTCGCGGATATCCTTCTTCGCGAGGGTCTGATCACTGAAGACCAGCACTCCGACGGCCAGAAGGAATTCCAGTCAGGGTCCGGCGAGCGATCCCTGTCGCGCATCTTCGTCGAGATGGGAGCGATTACCGAAGGCGTTAAGATCGGCGTTCTCCAGAAGAAGCTCGATTGCCAGGTCATGGATCTCAGAGACGTGGTTCCCCGTCCTGACGCCGCACGGGAAATTCCCCCCTCCGTTTGCCGGAAGCATCACTTCGTTCCGGTCCGAATTGAAAACAACCGATTGGTTGTTGCTATGGAGGACCCCACCGATGCTCGTGCGGTAGCCGCCGCGGAAGCCGCCACCAACCTGGCTTTGAAGCTCTTCCTGGCCAAGTCCTCCGAAATTGCCGACGCTCTTCGCCAGATGCCTGATGTGGCTCCGAAGGACGCTCCGGCGGGAAGCGGTGCGGCAAAGCGTGTTATCGGTCTGATTAGTCTGATTTTGATCTGTTTCGTGCCCATGGCGGCGCTGATTCTGCTCCTGATCTATAACCCGCCGTTTCAGAGAGCCTATCGTGAGCTGGGTCTGGAGCCCTTCGAGCAGGTCCTCTTCTTCGTTCTCGGATGGTCCGCCTGGGCAATTATCGCATACTGGATTCACGACGTTGTTTTCGGAGAGTCCGATCCCGACGACTAGCGCAGAGCCCGCGAATCAGGCCGCAAAGCCCCGATTGACCCAACCCGCCCGCAAGATGCGGAGTCCCTCTATTGGACACCGGCGAGGGATTCCATGAAACTCATTTGTATTAATCGCCTGACAATTCTTTTCATCGTCGCGGTAACCGCGATTCCATCCGCCTTCCTGCATGCCCAGAACCAGGAATCCGGCGAGGCGTCGGCCGTCCGGACCCAGGCGGGCAACCGGCCGCTCACCCGCGAGGAGCGTTTGCGCCAGCACGAACAACGCGTTGCCCGCATTATTGAAGAGCGCCGCAAGCAACGGTTGGCGGAACAACAGGGCAAGGAAGCGGAACTGGACCTCTCCGACGAGGACAAAGCTTATGCCGGAATTCCTGAAGACGGTGAGGCTGAAGAAGAAATCGATGATGAGAATCTTCCCTTCGGTACCATGATTCTCTTTGTGAACTACAAGACACAGGATGAAGCCGAAGCCCAGCAGCTTGATGCCGTTGTCCGGCAGCATGACCGCTTTGTGTCAGAGTTGACGCTGAGAAACGAGGCGTCCGCTCCCTTCGACCGCGTGCGCATTGCTCTGAAATTCGACAAGCGCTTCATTACTCCCGTTCGCGTGTTCGACGACCAGGTGCGTCCCTTTGCCTCCGAACCGCCCGTGTTTGAAATCAACCAGCGCGACAGCGTGTTGCTCTACGATGTCTCATTCGAGGAGCCGCGTTACTCCAAGGATCTTCCCCTTCTTCGCATCGTGTGGGAAGCGAACATCCCGACGGAGTATACAAGTCTGAGTTTCCGCTTCGCCAGCGGTGACACGGAGGAAGGCGAGCACACCGCCGTCTACTACGAGGGGCGCAACGTTCTCGGAGATGAACGTGATCCCCTGGACGGTGCTCTCAGCGGGTCCTTGCTGATTCTCAAGCCCTTCAACCCCAACGATGAATCGCAGGCGGACATTCTCCAGGGGAAAAAAGAGGAGCTCTTCGAGCGATATCTGAGCGGCGTCGGCCAGTCCGCGCCCGCCGGCATTCGTCTGACCGGTCCTGAAGAGCCTCCCGCAGTGGGGGAAACCTTCGACGTGCAGGTTCAACTTGAAAACCCCGGTGGCGCCGTCATCGACGCGCTTGCATTCTTTATCACATTCGATCCGGACGTCCTTCAGGTTGTCGACGATGATCGCGGCAACTGGATGAAGAGGGGCGTCAACGTTCATGACGGGAAATATCGCCTCAACTATCCCTTCGACTATCACAAACGGAACGAAGTCGATAACGTGCGTGGCTACGTGAACTATGCCATGTCTTTGGGCAACGCACTCACGCTTCCATCCGGAACCTTTGCCCACATCCGGTTCCGTGCGACCGAAGAGACATCGGTGACCAGTGTGGACCTTGTGGAGACGCGGCAGGGAGCCGGAAACCTCACTTCTCTCCGCAGTTTCGGCTATGAACTTTTT
>JANQSL010000155.1 GCA_028284075.1 Candidatus Sumerlaeia bacterium
ATTCCGCCCGGCGAGTGTTTCCGATGGCGCTGTAACAATTCGCGAGCAGCCCGTTCAATGAGGCACCGCTTTCCAGCAGCGTCTTGAGGTCTGTTTCGGAGGCGTGAGGCAGTCTTCGTGCGAAAGGCGCTGCGGTATTAATTGCCAGCTCATATCGTTTCTGATGGAAAAAGACGTTGGAAACGCTGAAGGCCAGCCATTGACCGTTGAGCCACAGTTCCGGAGCGATTTCCTCAAGCTCCAGGTCATTCTTCAGACGCCGGGTCAGTTCCTCGAAGTCGAGAAGGCCGTCGATGGAAACATCCTCCGGCGCAATCGTCTTTGCCTGCTCATAGCGTTTGCATGCCTCAAGGAATTCGAACTCGCGATAGAGCACGTGGCCGTCGAACAGGAGTGAATTGGCCTGCTGGTATCGATTGAGGCGATCAATCTCCTCCGCCGTTGTTGTCTGGCGATCGACGAGGAGGTCCGCCACCGGCACCTGAACCGAATAGAGATTCCCCATGTTCTCGGCAATCGGCCGGCTGTCATATCCATATCGCGGCGAAAGAAACTCTATGATTGGATAGTCTTCGGTGTTGAGCGGTCCTTCACCGGTCCAGCCCATCAAACCTCGTTCATCCGTCACAAAGGATGAAACCAGCTTCGCGGGATCTCGCAGCCCGATTTCTTCAAGGTCCCGCCGGATGGCGGGAAACTCCACGGCATGCTTCACATCACCATAGTTGATTTTCACACCGTCCTTCTGGCCTATAAACAGGCAATAGTGCGTCGGCTGGTTTGTGAAGTACCATACCGTCATTTCCGGAAAAACGGCCGCAAAGGTTCGAACGACAATACGGAAAGCCTCATCACTCAAACCCGCAAGCGGCATCCAGACGACCACAAGACCGCGATCACTGATGCGTTCATGGCAAAGTTCGAAGTACTCCAGGTCATAGAGGTTTGCATTGGATTTATAGCGCAGGTCCGTGCAGTCCGTTGCGATGACGTCGTACACCGTGTCCGTATAACGGAGGTATGCACGCGCATCGTCGATAATCAGCCTGTAGCGCTGGTCGAACGAGCGAAAGCCCGGGGCGGGTTCCTGAGTGTACATCGCGATCGGATGAACCCCGCCAGGTGGAGGCGACGTCGGTGACAGCTCATTCGACCATCGCTCGATGTCTTTTTCCTCGTAAATGATACCGTGATTCGCATTGGTCAGCGAAGCGGCGGCTTTGGGAACATTCGTCGTGATCTCGATGGCGTGAATGTTTCGCACATCCGGATACAGCGTGTAGGACCAGGACGCTCCCCCACTGCCAAAACCCACTGTTAAAACACTCTCAGCCTCGCCTCCCAGCAACACCATCGGTACATGGGCAAGGGTCTTCTGATCTGTTTGCAGAACGGGATCCGTTCCCGCCACTCCAATTGCGTCGACATAAATCGTCCGCCAGGCGCGAGAATCCTCGATCACCGATACCGTGGCCAAAGGTCCTTCATTATAGTATATCATTTCCTCGCCGATGACGAGTGGATGATAAAATCGCGACGTGTCTCCCACAACCAGGCGGCCAGCGAGAACGATACCCGCTACCGCAAAAAGACTGCACGCAATCAACCGGCGCCTGTTCTCGAACGCGGGATGAACCGCAATCAGAGCGATCGAGCAGATGAAACTGACAGTGGCCAGCAGTGCGACGGAAACGGTGATGCCAAACAGAGGAATCAGCACGAATCCGCCAAGAAACGAACCGGCAATCGCTCCGAAGGTGTTAATGGCATAGAGCCTTCCCACGTCGCGCCCCAGACGTCCCCACTCCGCAACTGCAATGCGCGCAACCAGTGGAAACGACATGCCCAGAAACAACGTCGGCAAACCGATACATGCCGCCGTGCGTATCATGACATTGCCGATGGCATTCCAGTAAAAGAGATCCCCACTGACATCCAGATCGTACTCTTGAAACGCCAGAGGAAGAGGTGCGAGGATCATGAACACGGAAAGACAGCATGTTGCCCCGATGAGAAACTGCAGCACCGTGTAAATCGTCAAAGGATCACGAAGCCGGTCGACCACGGCCTGCATGAATGCACTGCCAATCGTCAGTCCCAGCAGAAAAACGGTGAGCATCCCTGTAAAGGAGTACGTCGTTGCCTTGAGCGACTCGAAACCGAATAACAATGACCGTGTCCACGCCACCTGACACGCGAGGCCAACGAGTCCGTTGCAAAAATAGGTGATCAGTACCAATCGCACAATACGCGGGGTGTATCGTGGAGCGGAATCGTCAAGGCGAACGGCTGCAGGAGCCCGGTCACCTCTGGGCACGGTCAACGAGAGCCCCAGAAGGATGGAAAAAACGCCGACCGCAAGGTCGACGGATGCGGCAAGGACGGTCGTGCTCCAGACGCCCAGTTTCTCCAACAGCAGGAATCCTGAAAAGAACACTCCGGTAACGGCTCCCGCGGTGTTGAGGGCATACAATCCTCCGACCGAATGGCCAAGCCCCCTGAGGTCACGCGTTACAGCACGAGACATGACGGGAAGCGTCGCACCCATCAGTGTCGTCGGAACCATCAAAAGGGAAAAAGCGATCGCGAACCGAAGCAGGCTGAAGATGAAAAACGTGTTTTCTCCGCCGGTCGAATAGAACTTCCCGACGATGGGCACAAAGAGGTCGAGTGCGAAGGGAAAGGCGAGAGCCGATGCGGCGATGGTCACCTCAAGGATACCAAAAAAATAAAGAGGGCGCTGAATGCGGTCCGCCACGCGCCCGATCAGCCAGGAACCAAGTGCAAGGCCGCCCATGAACGCGGTCAGGACCGTGGCGACGGCATAGACCGTGGCACCGAAGAGTGTCGTCAACTGACGCGACCAGACGACCTCGTACACAAGAGCGCTGGCGCCACTGAAGAAGAACATGAGCGCGATAAGAACTCCGCGCCCGAGCCCGATGGGCTCGATGTGTGTCTGAGTCTCGTCCTGCATGATTCCTTCCGTGTAAAGACAGGAAAAGGTCTGAAGCCTTGTGAGGGGTGGCAACGGGGATTGACCGGGGCAAGTTGTCAAGTCACAGGTCGGGACGATGAATGGAGCACGAGCGTCCCTGATAGCCGGACTAATCATCACGGCTTCCTGTGCCAAAGGGCCGGAAACTGTCCCGGAGAAAGAGCGGGCCTCCGTGAACCCTGCTCTTGGTCTCGCCGCAGCTCGAGCTGTGAGCCGGTTCGATACGCCGGTCATTTCCGTCGATGAGCTGCGCTCCGGCGCGCAGAGCGGGGCGCTGCTGGTAGACGTCCGTGGGACGAGGGAATATGCCGTCAGCCGAATCCCCGGAGCGGTGCGATGGGACTTCGAGGCTGGCGAAAGACCGCCGAAAATTCTGGAAAAGGCCGAACTGACGGGTCAGCCGGTTGTCTTCTACTGTAGCATTGGATGGCGAAGCGGAGAGGCTGCCGAGCAATGGATCGCGAGCCATCCCAATGCTTCTGTCCGGAACCTGAAGGGCGGAATCTTCGCGTGGGCGGAAACCGGAGGACCCCTTGAGGGAGGCAACAAGGTTCACCCGTATGACGCGACATGGAGCCTCCTTCTCCCTGCCCGCTTGAGGGCTCCTACTTCCAACCCTGCCTTAGAAGAGAAATAATCAGCCAGACGGAAACGACTCCGGCGACAACGAAACCGATCATCCCGATTTGCGGAATGTCAGCGAGAACGATGACCGAGGAGCTGATCAGCAGTGCTCCGACGAGCATTGCCAGAGCCAAACGCCGACTGGCACGATCAAACGTTCGCAGCATCGGTTCAAGACCGTCATGCTGAAAGTGCATCTTCATTTCGCCGGTGCGAAGAATGCGTGTCAGCTCACGCATTTGGTCCGGTATTTCCTCAATGAAACGCAGCAAATCCTGAGCACGCTCGACAGCCTCTCGTATCAGGCGCTCAGGATTTCTGCGCTGAACCTGGTACTCCTTGAGAAATGGCGCAGCCTGACTAATGGGATCAAACTCCGGGTCCAGCGACCGGCCGATTCCCTCGATGGTCGAAAGTGACTTGATCATCATCAGCAGATCTTCCGGAATCCGCATGTTGAATTCCGAAACAACCTCGATGATGCCTTCCAGAAGCCTGCCGAGATCGAGTTCCTTCAGCGACCGCTGCAAATGCTGGGTCAGCATTTCATCCACGGCACGCTCAACATCGTCGCGGTCCGGTACGGCATCATACTCCGCAAGACGCATAAAGGCACGCGTGCATGTGCGCGAATCGCGGCTTGCGATGGCGACAACAAGGTCCGCGAAATCTTCTCGCTCACCACGGTTCATGCGCCCAACCATGCCGAAGTCCAGGTAGCAGACCACGTTGTCCTGCAGAACGCGTAAATTGCCAGGATGGGGATCGGCGTGAAAAAAGCCGTGAATGAAAATCTGTTTCAGAATATGTTCAAACCCACTGCGGGCCACTTCACGAGGATCCAAACCGGCTTCCTTCAAAACGGTGGCTGACGTCGGCCGAATTCCTTCGACAAACTCCATCGTCATCACACGGGAAGTCAGCAACTCATGATACACGCGCGGAACATAGACGCCAGGATCCGCCTGGAAGTTCGTCGCAAACCGCTCCTGCTGACCGGACTCGATGGTGTAGTCCGTCTCGCGGGCGATGACACGGCCAAATTCCTCCACCATGTCAGTGGGATGCCAGGAGGCATATCCCTCCCGTTCCATCAGTGTGGCGATGTGGAGCATAATCTCCAAATCGACTTCGATCGTGCGGTCGATATTCGGTCGCTGGATTTTAACAACAACCTCGTCCCCATCCGTGAGAGTTCCGCGATGCACCTGTCCGATGGAGGCGGCAGCGAGGGGTTTCTCCTCGAAGTGTGCGAACTTCGAGCGCCAGTCGCTCCCCAGCTCGCGGGCAAGAATCCTTTCGGCATCCTCGAAGGGAAATGCACGAACGTTTTCCTGAAGGTTCTGCAGCTCCTCGATCCAGTCCGGAGGGACGATTTCCGGGTGGGAGGAAAGGATCTGGCCGAACTTGACGAAAGAGGGCCCGAGTTCCTCCAGTGCGCGCCGGAAACGCTGAGCCGCCGAGAGGCTCCTGCGCTTTTCCCATTCCTCACGCCAGGACATGGGCATGGCGATGAGAACGTATTTCTGAATATTGAGCGCCTCAACGACGTCACCAAATCCATACTTGAAAAGGATGGAGATGATTTCGCTGTAACGGGACGCGTGGCGGTAGGTTTTTTGAATTCCCGCGATTTTCTGGATGGGCGAAGACACACTCGAACTCCTGTGAGTGGAGATTCGCACCGGGACAGGAATGTGTCGAGCGGCAAAGGAGACGACGATTCCGCCTTGCTTCACGACCCGGACTCTCCAAGCGTCGCTCCACTTCCGAGGGACCACACTTTCCCATGACTATTCTCGTAACGGGCGGCGCAGGCTTCATCGGTTCAAACCTGGTGCGCCATCTCATCCGAACCCGGCCAGAGGACCGGATTGTCAACCTTGACCTGCTGACCTACGCCGGCAACCTGGCGAATCTGGCGGACGTTGAGTCGGCGACAAACTACCGCTTCGTCCAGGGAGACATCTGCGACCGTGAACTCTTGAGGAGTCTTTTTCACAGCGAAAGGATCGACGGTGTCATCCACCTTGCGGCAGAGTCCCACGTTGACCGCTCGATTCTGGGCCCGGGGGAGTTTGTCCGCACAAACGTGGAAGGCACTTTCGCTCTCCTGGAAGCGGCCCGCGACGCATGGACAACAGACGGAATACAAGGCCGCTTTCATCATGTTTCGACAGATGAGGTATACGGATCCCTGGGCTCTGAAGGGTACTTCACTGAGGAGACCTCCTATCGTCCCAACTCTCCCTATAGTGCGAGCAAAGCGGCAAGCGACCATCTTGCGAGAGCATGGCACCATACATACGGGATGGATGTCGTGATCACGAACTGCTCGAACAACTACGGTCCGTGGCAGTTTCCGGAGAAGCTTATCCCGGTCATGATCTGTAAAGCGCGGGACGATGAGCCCCTGCCCGTTTACGGCGACGGCGGAAACGTGCGCGACTGGCTGCACGTTCAGGATCATTGCGAGGCAATTGAGCTTGTATTTCGTGAAGGCAAACCCGGTAGAACTTACAACATCGGCGGCAACAATGAGTGGAAGAACATCGATATTGTCACCCTGCTCTGTGACCAGATGGACGAAGCTCTGGGCGTCGGTGTAAACGGATCCCGCAGACGCCTGATCACGTTTGTGAAGGACCGTCCGGGTCACGACCGGCGCTATGCAATCGACGCACAGCGCATCCATGACGAACTCGGCTGGTCTCCCCGCCACACGTTCGAGTCCGGATTACGGGAGACAATCCGATGGTATCTCGCGAACGCCGAGTGGCTTGCCGCATGCATGGACGGCAGCTATCGTGAGTATTACAAAAAAAACTACGACGAAAAAACAGGATGAGCAACGGCCGGTTCAGTACCGGTCAACCATCCAGGGTGATGAACCGCTGAAGATCAGTGTGGCGATCTCAAGCGCGTGTTCCGTGGCGGCCACGTTCCCCGCCACGCCCAGTTCCATGGGACAAAGAGCCCGCGAGTACAGTGCCGCGAGGTCATCGATGCCAATGCGCAGGTGGGCGCGTCCGCCGCGGCGGACGACGGCTTTGCCGTCGGCAACATTGAGAATGAACCGATCATTGTTGCGAGACACGATGTTGTCGTGAACCTCAAGGTGCAGTTCCGCATCAAGCGTGCGTGGATATCCCCGCCTTACAAGCGCCTCTTCGACATCCAGTATACGCAGAAAAAATGACTCACGCCTGTGAACATTCAGGCGCTCTTCCGGCAGAAGGGCTCCGAAAGGATCGAAGGGTGCACCCACCCACCGCACCTTGCGATAAACGGTTCCGTAGTCGGCAATAAACGCCCAAAGCCTTATGGCGGCCGCACGTGTCAGAGCCGCCATGTCCGCAACTTCGATGATATGACCTTCAGTTGTGGCATGCACCCGCAGGGCAATGTAACCAACGGCCTCGTCTTCCTGCATAACCACCCAAAGACGCGTTTCCAAATCCGGCTGTTGAAGAATCCGCGTCCAGTGAAACTCCGTTCGATCCACATGGCCGGAGAAAACGGCGGCGTTTGCAGCGTAGATACGTTTTAGCCGAGGCAGGTCATCCGAATCGGCGGCAACCACGTCGAGACCGCGAGTCCGCAATCCAACCTGCGCCGGGTCCGCCTCCCAAATCGTTCGTGTTCCTCCATAACCATATCCCACCTTCCGATAGAGGCCATGGGTTGCGGGATAGAGGGAGGACAGGGGCACTCGCGCTTCCGCCAGCTCCTGCACCAGCGACCGCATCAACATGGTTGCCACGCCCTGGCCTCGAAACTCCGGTGCGACGCAAACCGCCGCCACTCCGGTGGCACCAACACTTTTCCCGCCGAAAAAATGTCCCATGGGAATGATGCAGGCAGCGGCCGCCAGTCGGTGTCCTGCGTGAACAATACGGATATTTTTGCGGCCGAATCGTTCGATCAGACTCCCCGCCTGCTCCGTTGTCTTTGCGAAGGAGTGGCGAATGAGAGCGTTGAGAACGGGAATCTCGCCCTTGCGGACGACGCGATAGCTCAGCTGATCCACAGTCGGCTCCTGACCCTGAATACTTACTCTGACACGGTGACTGTTGTGGCTATCGTCGCCAGCGCAGGCATGGCGGCGTCAATCGTCGAGCGGCTCCCTGTCGCCTTGATAAACACGGAGCCTTCAGGCCCGCCTTCGACGATGATCCCGTACAGAGCCGACTCAGGGCGGGCCTCCGAGGGCCCCATGCCCATCCCGGAAGGCTTCAAAGTCCCGTAGGCGATAACCTCTGAGACGGTCAGGTCATCGGCGCTGCTCTGGTAGAGCACTTCCGGCTCGCTCAGCTCGACCTGGCCAACCCAGCGGGAAATGTTGTCCTCTGCGGAACCCCCACCGGGAGGCGGGCCAAAGTGGAAAAACGTCACCTCGGCATCGCCTCGCTCGTCCAGAGGGTCAGGAAGTGCCAATTGGAGGATTCTCATGGAACTTGCGGGTTCTTCCGAGATCCAGGAAGAGGGCCAGGAAAAAGCCAGGCCGGCCACAGATGACTGATTTAGTTCAACCTGTGAATCCAGAAGAGGGCGATCCGAGGGTGGCGGCCCCATAGTCGAGCCTGAACTCCCGGCTGCTTCAAGGGGTGGATGGCCCGCCGGCAGAGCTTCAGAAATGGTAACGGAAGGGCCGGGCTCACCCTCGACGGTATAGAGCCGCTGCTCGTCTTTACAAGCTGTGAGGAGGAGCGGCAGAAAAAAGAGGGAAACAAAATGACGCATAAGTCCAGGATCTTTCAAGTGGTGCGTGCGACTTAGACCTTGACGTTTGAAGGCGGGGCAATTGTCATCGGACCCGGATAACGTATTGAATTCGTAGGACTTCGCCCAACGGTTGAGTTAAACCGTCAAAGCGCTCAGATTACAGAAAGCCAAGGGATCAAGAGAACCATGTGTACTCGTCTCCGCTTCGGAAAATATTCCGCCGCCCTTGTGGCAATTTGCACGGGATTGTTTGTCGGTGCCACCATGCCCGCGTCAGCCCAATTAACATTCTATTCCCGTACCACCGGACTTTCAGGTTCGATTGGAAACTCCTTCCGGTCAGCGACCACCTGGACACTGGACATGGGCAATCCGGCAGGAGCCGCTGCGCCCCGGGGTCCGGATATCAATGAAGGGGATACGTGCATCATCCGTGCGGGTCACGTTGTTCGTGTCAATCCCGTGAGTTCCGCTCACAGCACCGGAACCCTCATTATCGAGGACGGTGAACTGAATCTGGATTATTTCCTTTATACGAACGATCTTGATATTGAGGCTCCGGGCTCGATTGATACGGCCGCCGGCGGCGCCATTTATTTCTGGGGCAACGTTGGCAACCCCGCCTCATACACAAGCGCGAACAACACGCAGGAGATTTCATACTTCTACCTCTCCAACTTTGACATCGAAGACGGCGGATACGCGGAAATCTACGATCCCATCGAAGTTCGAACCAGAATCCGGGTCGATGCCCTAGCTACAATCGAGTTTCTGGACGATGGCGCGCTTGTCGATAATATCGGGCCGGCTTTCAACCCAAGCAGTTCGAATAACTACCTGTTCGGTAACGACAGCACGATTGTCTATAATACAGGCGCTCCTTACACTCCGGGCCTTGAACTCCAACCCCAGGAATCCTTCTCCAACTCGAACATAAGCCGCGGACCCCGCAATCTGACACTTCGCATGAACACCGAAGTGAATCTTAATGATCGCCCGGCGGGTACCTATCGCTATGAAGACTTTGTTATCGAGCCGGAGGCGGTGTTTACCGACCAGGACAATGACGATGGCGTCGATATCACCCGGGTCGAGAATATTGATCTGCAGGACGATGGCGAGATCCGCAAAACAATCGACGAGACCGACGTCGACTGGGGCACGAATTCCATCATCGATTTCGGCGTCGCCGGCGCGCAGATCGATTTCAGCACCCTGCCAACGAAGAAGGGACCCGGTGTTGATTCCGTGCGCGTTGAACGCGAAGGCAACGATCCCAACGGACCCAACGGAGGAACGCTAACCCTCGAACACTATCGCATCATACCGAGTTCAGGCTCGGCGGAGATCCAGGAACTCAGCCTTCCCGCAAAGGGATTTGCGCCAACTTTCCCGCGTATTTGCCGCCGTGATCTTACGGATATCCCTCCCGGCATTACGAGCACCTGCTTTGCCGCGATTCTGACCAGTCTTGATATTGTGACCGATCTGGTGACTTACGACTCCACGGGACAGCCCTCGACGCATATCGATAGTACAGAGATGGGTCCGGACAATCTGATCTTTGTTCATGACGGACAGGATCCGCTCCTTGTCGATCTGATGTCCTTTGAAGCCGTTGTCTCCCGCACCGGGCTCGTTAGCCTGATCTGGGAGACGGCCGCCGAAATCGATAACGTCGGCTTCCATGTCTATCGTGCCGATGAGGAAGGTCACGTGGGAGAACAACTGACCACCACGATCATTCCTGCTGAAGGCACATCCTGGGCGGGAGCCGTATATGTCTTTGAAGACCCTGTTCCTCTGACGAACGGCAAGCCGCGCTACTATTACCTGGAAGATGTGGACGCCAACGGTGTTCGCTCTCTTCACGGCCCGGTCGAGGCGACTGCCAATCGGTCCTTCAAGGGCAAGGCTCTGTAATTCCGGCAATTGAACATGGCAATTCAGGCCGGAGTGTTTCGGACACTCCGGCCTTCGCCGTTTTACTCCCATCCGATCTTGACACTGTAAAGCCCCCGGAGCGCAGGTTGGCACCCTCTGCCACTTTCGGCGGAAACCTCTCCGTTCCGGTGTCTGAATGCCTGTTGAATTCGTTCATCTTGGTGGCCGAAGCGACTACAGCACAGAGCTGAGTATCGCCTCTCCGGAACAACTGGTGCGCGCCGCCGCCGGCAACGGCCAAAAGGCCCTCGCGCTCGCCGATATGGAAACACTCGCCGGGGCCGTCGAGTTCGAGGCAGCCGCAAGACGGCTTGGAATCCGCCCGTTGTTCGGGCTGGAAGTCACTATCTCGGGAAACGAGAGACCTCAGAAACTGAGGCTTCTCGCCCGGAATCGTGCGGGATGGTCTCATCTTGTAACTCTCTCTTCACACTGCGCGCTCGGACAGAAAAAACAGCCCATCGATGATGCGACTTTCTTTCAGGCTCGTGATGGTCTGTTCGTCCTCGTGAACACGGACAGTGCTGTCGCACGTTCAGCTCTTTCCGGAGACTTCGAGCAGGCTGAGTCGGAGATGAATTCTCTGATGCAGTCTTTCGGCAGGCGAAACATCGCAGTGGTTCTGGAACCACCGATTGACGAGGATGCACGACGACGCTGTGTATTGCTTCGCAAGGTTGCCCGGCACTTCGGCATTCGTGCTGTCGCGGTTCCGCAAATTCACTGTTCACGTGCGGAAGACGATCTCGCATGGTGCCTGCAGAGTGGTCTGCATAACTCGGAAAGTCCCCGAACCTTTGGCGACCTCGCGCGGGACCACTCCTTCCGCAGCCACGTGTTGTCCGGCGAGGAGATATCAGATCTTTATGCTGATTTTCCCGAAGCCGTCGCTTCAACGGTGGAAATTGCGGAACTCTGTCAGGTTCGTCTTCCACGTCCTCAGAAAATATTCCCGCGTCACGAATTCACTCGCGGTGTCGATGCGGACTCCTTCGTTTGGAACAAGTGTTTTGAACGCGCTGCCGAGCGATACGGCGAGGGCGGTATCGTCCGCTGGCAAGAGCGTCTGAATCGCGAATTCGAGGAACTCTCTCGCCTTGGTCTCGCGGATGCGCTCGTCACTCTCGCGCTTCTGGATGAAGCCCTTGAGGAAAAGGAGATACCCAGAGGGCCTGGAGCGGGATTCCTGACGAACAGTCTTGTCGCTTCGTTGCTTGGCCTGACACGCATCGATCCAATGCGATTCGATCTGCCCTTCCTGCCACCGGCCGAAAGTGCTGAGGCATCGCCTGTTCTTGAATTGGCAATTCCATCCTCGCGGTCGAGAGACGCTGAAAAAGCACTGGAAGAGCTCTTTGAAAAAGGCCTCTGCCGTGGGGGAAAATGGCAGCGCCGCTCTGCCGGAGCTGCGACGGAGATTGTCGCGGACCGCCTTGGCCTCGATATTCAGCGTATTCGCAGAATCACCGGCACGGCCGCATGGCAACGCGCACGGGAAGAGGAAACCCTCGGTCCGGCAGGTCATGATCCCGATCATACCCTGTCACTTTCCGATGTCAGGTCCATTGCCTGGCTTGTTCGCCGATTCGAAGGGCGTGTCCGCTCGCCGCGTCCTGTGGACGGGGAATTCCTTCTCGTAGCCCCTGATGGCGAAGCACCCCTCCCGCGTCTCCGAACGAATGATGACGAAATCTGCTGTCAGTGGGAATCCGATGCATGCACCGGTCTGGGTTTCGCACGCTTTCGCTTCGTATCACGCCCGTTGCTTGACTTGATGACGGAAGCCGCCGGTTGGATTCGCGAACAGGGGTCGCGACACTACGATCCGACTCTGATTGGCGGAGAGGACAAGGGTGCCGCTGAAACCGTGAGCTCCGGATTCACGCAAGGCATCCTGAGGCTGGAGCCTCCTTCCCTGCGTCGTGCACTGCGCCAGGCGGCACCGGGAACACTCGCCAGTCTGAGCAGAATCTGCGCGGAACAGGATGGCAGGTCGATCACCGGTTTTGAGACGACACTGTTGGCATGGACTTGCGCTGGGATGAAGTCTGCCGAGCCAGCGGCTTTTCTTGCGGCGGCACTCTCGGAGTTCGCCAACGAACCCGGTCTGGTTGCGGCACTCCTCGCGGATGCGCGGCGATTGAGTCTTGAGATACTACCCATCGACTTGAACAGCTCGGCAGAGCGCTGGGCCCCTGACCGCAGCGGTGGCGGACCAGGCCTGCGCCCCGGCCTGATTCTCATTAAAGGACTCACCCGCACGGCAATTCGGGAAATCGTAGCCGTCCGGCGTGAGATGACTTACTCGAACCTTGCCGATCTTCTCCGCCGAACTCATCCGCAACTGGTAAAGCTCAATCATGTCGAGCTGTTGATTCGTGCCGGCGCCCTTGATTCTCTCGGATTCAGCCGTCAGGATCTGCTTCTTCAGCTGGAGGAACTCGCTCCACTCCTCCGACCAACCGGCCGCCGCAAAGCAGCGGACGATCCTCTCGAATTCTTTGGCCAGGACGGATCGTGGTGGCTTAATAACCAAATCTCCGAGGACGTCTTTGAACCCTCCGGCGATGGAGACTCTCTTGAGTGGATCGTCGAGCAGGAACTCAAGGTCATGGGCCATGTGATTTCGCTCAATCCATTCTACTTCGAAGACGAATGGTTGAGTGATGCTCGTATCGTTTCAGCTTCGCGCGTCTCGCGGAAAACGGTCGATGGCGAAACCGCGATCGTCGGGTTTATCGGCTCCATGGAGGAAATCGACGATGGCGGAGCGCCGAAGATTCTGATCGAAATGGAAGGTTGCCTGATTGAGGCAAAGCCGGTACATGCCTCGTTTCTTGAACGACGATTCAAAACAGGGCAGGCGATTCTTGCCGCAGGCCGTCTTGAGCGGGAGGGCGAGATTCGCCTGCTCCATGCAGATATTCTGGAATCGCCGGAAGAGGCGGCCAGACGAGCCTTGCGGGCTGAATCCGTCGAAATCGATGTGCCTCGCCTTGATACGGATGAGCTAAAGACTCTTTATGCACTTCTCAAACGCTATCCCGGCTCAACACCGGTCAGGGTGACCGGAGTACCGGAGGATCCCAAACGCATCTACGGCAAACTTCGGTCGCGACGTGTCAACCTGTGTCCGGGACTTGAGCTGGGGTTAAACCGAATCGCCGGAACCCGCTGCTGGCGGGCCTATGTTTCCGCCGGCCGGACCAGTTCCACAGTGAAGAAAAGCAAAATCCATCAGTCTCTGGTTTGATCGAAGTCAAGGGGTGGAATTGCTCTGTCCTCCGGGTCGTTGTTTTCCCGGAGTTCCTGCTCCAACTCCCTCAATGCCTCAATTGCCATTCGCTCGCGCTGATGCACCCAGGACTCGCCAACCGCGCGGAAATCCCGTGTCGCGATGATGAGAAGCCAGATCAAAACGATAAAGCAGACGCCGTAGTAGGAAAGCATAAGAGGTGCATCGAGAAACCGGTCGAAATACGTTCCTGCATCAGCCATTCCGGCCAACAAGACCAACACCCCAAGACCGAGAGAACGCCGTCGATAGCGGGCGCGATCATTCTCCGACGCCTCTCCCGTCCCCTTCAGGTCGTGGAAGTGAAGCCATTCCCTCCCGTAGAGAATCGCGACCACAGCGACGAAAACCACCCAGACAAGGATTCGAATCAAGACGACCTCCCGTTGATGTATTTCCAGCCAGGCATTCAGCGAGCGGTGCGGTCAAGTCGTGCGCCAAAATCCCACAACCCGCTTTTTCGATGGTCCTGGCACCGCGGGATCGGTCAAGAGGTTGCGGGCCACCGGCACGGAGCCGCTTGTCATGTCAGGCCGCAAAACTCCCCCAGCCTCGGATTCAATGCGCCACATTCTGTCGGTGCTCGCCCATCTCGGCTGGGGACTCAGCCGTTTACCCGCCCCCGGCCCTCTCAAAGGGGCATCCGAACCATCCTTGAGGGAAACGGAGTGGCTTGCACTGCCACTTCCGGATGGAACGACGCTGCTCTGCGCCGCCCTGCCGTTCGAGTTGCCGGACTTAAGACAGTCATTCGAGCACTATGAAGACCTCGCTCTTGTTCACCGGCAAATTCTTCGAGGCCTTGATTCCGCCGGTGTGGCAGGTCGCTACGCTCTTCTGGTGGGCGGCGAGGCAGCTCATCTGATTGATCGCCCGGCGGAGGATATCCTGGTAACGACCAGTACGCGCGAGGAGGCGGGCGACCGCCTCTATCCACTGTTGGATTTTCAGGCATTGTCGCGCGGCTCGCTTTCGTCCTTCCCTCGCAAGCCTCTCCGGCGCCGTGCCAGAGAGCTGGCGGACTGGACGCATCTCTGGAGCGCTCGTATCGGAAGCGAGCTGGAACTGACCGTGCAGGCAATGCAGGGTTTTTTCGAGTGGCTGCATCTTGCGCGCCTCGCAGACGTACGACACATCGGTCCCGTGAATGGATCGTTCCGTGATTCAGCGGGTGAAATGAATGCTCACACGATTCGCCGCTTCATTGACGAGCGCTTCCGACTTCTCCATGGCACCTGGAACTTCCTGCAGGGAGATTCGAACGCACAATCGAATCCCGGAATTCTCCGCAGCATCGATGATTCGGTGCTGACTGAATGCATAAGCAGCTACGCACTGCTTTCGTCCTCCAAGTTTGCGTCGGATGTTTTTGCAGAAGCCCTGGCGGATGAGGAAATGCAGCACCTTTCATGGAAATCCTCCGTCACCGCCGACACGCGATGGATCGATGGCGATGAGAACAATGGTGATGCTCTCTTGAACTCCACCGTCCGTTTTGAACTGGATCGGCAGGGATGCTCACAGCTCCTTCGATGCTTCGACACACTGGCCAACGCCGTTCGTATCGATGCCATTGATCGGGAATCAGCTCGTGAAAGAGGCGAACGTCCCGGGTTACAGCTGGATCTGCTGACGGAAAGCCCAGGTGATATCAACCCTCGCGAAGCAGCGCGTCACGTGCTTCGCCGGATGCTCCGGGTGAATGCCTCCAACACGCGTCATGCGACGCTGGCACGGACAATCCTTCTGGCCCGAGCCTGCGAATGGCACAGTGCCCATGGAGTGGGAGAACTGCCTTTCCCACGAGTTTCAGTCGCTGTTTCGACCACATTCACGAGCACAGGTCACGACAACTAAACAAAAACGCCGCGGAAACTCCCGCGGCGTCCATGCCTCTCCGGTTCCGGGCAATCTCAGCCGCCTTCGCTATCGGACCCTTTGCGGGCAATGTTCAAGGCTTCGCCAAAAGTCATGCCGCCATGGGACTCTCCACCCTGTTTCATGAATTCCTTTACAGTCTGACGCTCCTGAGCCTTGATTGCCTCACGGCGAGAGAGACTGATCTTTTGATTCTTCTTTTCGATTTTCGTGATCTTGACGGTTACTTCCTCGCCCTGGCTTAAGGCCTTTTCGGGAAGTTCAACCCGCTTCTCATCAATCTGGCTGATGTGAATCAAACCTTCAAGGCCTTCGGCAAGTTCCACGAAGGCTCCAAAAGGTGCAAAGCGCGTTACCTTCCCTGTCACGACCGTGCCCACCGGATGGTTCGAAACAAACGCGTCGAAGGGCGAATCGGTGATCTGTTTGATGCCAAGGCTGATACGCCGGGCCTGGGGATCACACTTCAGAACCACAGCTTCAACCTCTTCGCCGGCCTTGAGCACGTCTTTCGGGTGATTGATGCGCTTCTCCCAGGAGAGGTCGGAGACATGCACCATGCCCTCGATGAACTCGTCGAGGCGAATGAAGGCGCCGTAATTGGTCATTGAGGTGACCGTGCCCTTGATCTTTGTGTTTCGCGTGTATTTCGTCTCCGCGTCGGCCCAGGGATCCATCTCGACCTGCTTGAGTCCCAGGGACATGCGGCGCTGCTCCGGGTTAAGCTCAAGTACCTTGCACTCAAGCTCATCGCCAACGTTAAGAAAATCCGCGGGTTTCTTGTTACCCGGCTTCCAACTCAGGTCGCCGGCGTGAATCATGCCCGTCACACCTTCCTCAAGATAGACGAAAGCACCGTAATGCTGGAGTGCGATAACCTTGCCCTTCACGATCTTGTCGACGGCGTAGCGCTGATCGATGCCTTCCCACGGGTCCGGCTGCATGCGCTTGCGGGAAAGCGTGATCTTTCCGGATTCCTTGTCGATGCGCAGGACCTTCGCTGTCACATCCTCGCCGGCTTTCACCATTTCATTCGGATGAGTTCCGCGATCATAAGAAACTTCTTCGCGGGGAATGAAGCCGTCGATCACTCCAAGATCGACGAACACACCGAAATCCAGTGCGTTCTTCACTCTGCCGGTGATCTCGCCACCTTCCTGGAGACTGTTAAGGAATTCACTTCGTTCGGACTCACGACGCTCGAAGAGCAGTTTACGGCGGGAAAGCACTGCGCGCTTGCGGCGTTCGTCGTATTCAATGACGTAGGCTTCAATTTCCTCATTCTGAAGTTTCGAGAGATCGGGAATCTTGAAAAGATCGACCTGGCTTGCCGGCATGAAAGCGGTCAAACCAACGTCCACCATCAAACCACCCTTTACCGTCTGGGAAACGCGACCCTTGATGGGCGTCTGCGATTCGTGGGCCTCGCGAATTGCCTGCTCCGCTTCGCGAGCGCGGGCTTCGCGATGAGAAAGTCGAGGGGTGCCATCGCTCTCGCGCCCAAGCTGCACGGCTTTGATGACCTGACCGACTTCAACGAGGCGTTTGCCGTCAATCATCGGAAACTCATCGATACGAATCGATGCTTCCGCCTTCCCGCCAATATCGACGAGAATATGATCCTCGCGAACAGCGACGACAGGAACCTCCAGAATCTCTCCGCGTTCGTTACTCTGTGAGACTTCCGGTGGAAGGTGCTGGTCGATCAATTGATCGAACTGCGCAATCTCACTCTGGAGATCGGCATCCGGTGGCTGGCTTGCCGCCTGATCTTCCGTTTGGATAGCGGAGGCCTGCGAGTCCTCCCGGTGCTCGTCGCGAGTCGGGTCGGTGGTCATGGTTGTGGGTTGCTCCCTGGAGTACAACGTTTCGGTTGATTCGGAAAGGCGAACGCTTGCGCGTCTCTTGGAATGTTTGAGGGGGAACTGTTCTAGAGTTCGAGAATCCGGCGGCGCATTTCCTGTGTAACGGCCTGATACCAGGCGTGTTTGTCGCCCGGCAAGCCCTTAATTTCATCAGGGTGAAAGGGTTCGCCGATACTCACCGTAATTTTACAAGGCCGCGGGAACTTCCTTCCCCGACCAAAAGAATCAAATGACCCGCGAATCCGAACGGGAAGAATCCTTGTACCGCTTACAGAACAGGCGAGACGGGCCGCCCCAGGCTGGAATTCTCCAACACTTCCATCTCTTGTGCGGGTACCTTCCGGAAAAACCAGGAGCGCTTTTCCATCTTTGAGGGTCTTGAGCGACTGGACGTAAGACCTACGGTCACCGCCCTTTGCATCCCGATCGACAGGAAAGGCTCCGAGCCAGCGAATGGCCGTTCCAAGAATCGGAACGGGAAACAGCTCGGCTTTCGCGAGGAACTGAAGAATCCTGTGAGTAAAGCAAATCGCCACGAGAGGTGGGTCGAGGTTGCTCCCGTGATTCGCGCAAACAAGCACCGGTCCCTCCGCCGGTAAACTCTTCGCTCCGCGAATCGACAACCGATTAAAAATCGTGTACCAGATTCGAAAGGTCACCCAGACAAGAAAATAGAACCAGGGACGTTGCATGAATCAACTGGCCGATGGATGGAGCGGGAGACGGGATTCGAACCCGCGACATTCAGCTTGGAAGGCTGAAGCTCTACCACTGAGCTACTCCCGCTCAGAGCCCGTCACCGATACGGTGTGGCGGGGCTGAGTCAAGTGCGAAGTCCGCGCGCCCGGGGCTAAACGTTCACCTCAAGACACCAGCACAGCACGGCCTTGATGGTATGCATTCTGTTTTCCGCCTGATCAAACACACGGGCACGAGGCCCGTCCATTACGTCGCTGGTGATTTCCTTGCCGCGCTTGGCGGGCATATCATGAAGAACAAAGGCGTGAGCGGGGGCTTTCGCCAGCAACTCCTGGTTGATCTGGTATCCGGCGAAGTCACTTTCGCGTTTTGCGGTTTCGTGCTCCTTGCCCATGGAGACCCAGATATCAGTGTAGAGCACGTCTGCGTACCGCACGGCTTCGATGGGATTCCGAACGATTTGCACGAGATCGCGAGCGCTCGGGTTGATTTTCTCGCACTGGGCCCAGATGCGATCCGAAGGATCGTAGCCTTCGGGCGCCGCGATGGTCATCCGATGGTCCAGGGCACAGGCCATCAGCATCAGTGAGTTGGAGACATTAAAGCAGTCGCCAATCCAGGCGAGATGAAGTCCCTCGAGACTTCCGCGCTGTTCGCGAATCGTCAGATAATCGGCGAACGCCTGAGTCGGGTGCTCGTAGTCCGACAAACCGTTGACAATGGGAACCGTTGCCCACTGAGCGAGCTGCAGAAGACTTTCATGTTCGAAAACACGCGCCTGAATAATCTGGCACCAACGGCTGAGGTTTCGCGCAACATCGGAGATGCTCTCCCGCTCGCCAAGTCGGCCCACATCGTTCACGCCGAGATTGATGGCATGCCCTCCGAGCTGAAACATCCCCGCTTCGAAGGCGCATCGCGTCCTCAGAGAGGGTTTCTCGAAAACCATTGCGAGAGTCTTTCCGTCCAGAAGCGGGCGCTGACGCTGACCCTGCTCAAGAGCGTCGTTCAACTCGGCTTTCAGAGTGGAGGCCATGTTGAGCAGTGTCTCGATGTCGCTGCGGCTCAGATCGGCGATGGAGAGAAAATGGCGCATGGGTCAGTCTCCCGCGAAAGGTGCGCGGGCTTGTAGAAAGCCCGGCCCTGAGGCGAAAGGATTGTTTTCGGTCTTGTGAAAAAAGAAACGGGCGGACCGCAGAGGCCCGCCCGCTCGATTCTCGTGAACTGATGGGTTCAGGTAGTCACCACACGGCGAGCGTCGGGTCGAACTGCCACTTCGTGGAAGCGGTATGAGTGGAGAACATGAGGAAGGGATGAACGACTGTCCAGTCAGGGTTGAAAAGACAGCCCGTATCGTTATAGAATTGGCTGATCTGGCTTGTTGGCAGCCAATGGAGCCCGGTATTGCGAATCGTTGAGAAGGGGCCTTTCGCCTGGGTCGTGAAGAGCCCGGGTTTGTCCTTGTCGAAGTTCGGCTCCTTGTTCGTGACCTTGACTTTGCCGCCATCCATCACACCCAGGTCGTCGAGATCCGTTGAAAGCTCACCTTCGACCTTCTTGAAATCCTGAGTATCGACCTCACGGTTTTGCCCCTTGATAACACCAAGGTACTGAAGACGCTGAACCGTGGACATATCGGCATATGTCTCTTTCGAAACCTTCCCCTTGCCCATGCTGCCGGCGGACAGGCCACCCGTCACATCGTACCGGTCAACGGCGGAAGGGAGAGACCGCTGGTTCAGAGGCGACATGCTCTTTTCATTGCCTCTGGCCCGCGCCGAGATCTTGACGCTGGTCTTGCCGTCGAACTCTTTGGAGTCGATCTTTCCGCCGATTTTCGCCTGATTCTTCCACTTGTACTGAGTACGAACATATTTCCCGCCCTTGATAACCTTTTCACGGTAGCACTCCGAGAGGCGGCCACGCCCAAGGACCGGGACCATGTCGCAGATCGGAACGATCTTGTCGTCTTTTAAGGGTACAAAGTAGGCGAGTTTCATATAGCCGAAGATTGTTCCATCGTATTCGCACGAAAGATCCGGATCGATCTCAAACGACTCGCCGTTCTTGCCCGAAGCGGGAATCACACTGTTGGGAAGCGTCGAGTCTCCGATTCCGGAAACAAAATCCTCAAGGTTGTGGTATGCGCCTGTTGACTGGCCGATCAGTTCGTCATTCCCATCGGCGCCAGCGGTGACACTGAGTCCGACAAGTGCGGCAGCCGCAACGCCCAAACGTAATAGACGGCCGAGTGGTTTCGTGATCATCATGCAGTAACTCCTTTCCAGGGAGAGGGTTTATGATCCAAGAATGGATTCCAGGTCTTTAATGAGGCGGTCAAGCCTCTCCACCACACCGGGGTCCTCCTCCTCCGCAACGCGCTCCTGATAGAACTCCAGTGTCCGATTACGGTCGGAAGCGAACAGAAGCGCCGTATAACCGCGGATTCGCTGCTCACGATTGAGAGTGCCACCGTCATCGGAACCAAGAGCGTCGAAAAGATAGTCTTCCGCGTTGTGTGCTTCCCGTTGCGTCACGCTGTCCGTCAGCTTGTTGAGATTCACCTGAAGAATCGCGGCAAGGTACTCAACGTCTCTATCTCCGGATTCCATCGCCCGTCGCGTCCAGACAACGCCATACTCGCCCTGCAGCACGGCTGCCAGATCGAGGCGCGCCAACCACTCATCCGTTCCGGACGGTGTGCCCATTTCCAGTTCCAGCAACTCGATCAGCTCATGGTCGATCATATCGACATCGGGGTCGACATCGTCGTAGTAGCCCTCCGGGTCGACGCGATGAATCATCATCGCTCGCATTTCCGTGTCGGGTTCGATGGGAAGAATGTTGGGAATCTGATTCCGCAACTCCTCTTCGAAACCCATGGCAACAATCAGCTCGGCACGCTCCTGATCAGTTGCAACCCGGTAAAGCCCCTCCCAGCCACCAAACTCGCGAAGCAGCTTTTTCAACTCACTGTCGATATGAAAGTTCCGGTCTCCGATGATACTTGTTTCAGGCGCCGGAACCAGGCGTGCAACAGGGTCGTAAAGGTTTCTCGCGACAACCGGCATCTCTTCCTTTGAAGGGTCGCCATTGGAGGTCGCGTCAGACGAACCGTTCGGTGAGGAAAGGGTGATGGAAGAGGCGGAGGTTGTTTGTTCATCCACACCCGGAGATTCGATGACAGGACCTGTGGAAGAAGAACGCAGAATCGCGTATCCCACCAATAACACAAGCAGAACGGAGCCCAAAATCCAACCGACTCGGGGAGCATTCAAGCTCACAGTCACTTCCACCTTCTTGAAAACCGGGGCTTTTTTCCAACCAGACCTTACGATACGGCTGGCGGAGACGACCGAGGTCAAGAGTGTTCTGACACTGGCAGAAGGGGCGAAAAAGTCTGTACCTATTCGGACGAACCGACAGGAAACGGCTCCAGATCGGACGCCGTCAGCCACGGTCCCAGGAGAGAGACCGCGCCGTTGTGATCCAACTTACTCGTTCCGACAAAAAAGACCCGATGAGCCGGGCAGTCGCTGTTGCCGGCACCCCCGTCTCCGCTAAATTGAAATGCGATTCGCTTTTCCACGAGAGCATTCATCATTCCCACGTTTTCTTCACGCAGGTGCTCCGTGAAAACCGAACGGAAGTGCCCGTCTTCCCGCCGCTCGATCCAGTCGATATAGCTTTCCGTCAATGCATAACTCGCATCGAGAAGATAGACATCGCTGACATGGTCTTCGAGCCCGCCGTGCTCAAGGCCTCGGGCGATCACACGATAGGCACCGCTGTGGCCGGACAATGCAACATCTCCAAGGTTGCCGTGGGGAATCCTGCCTTCCTCCTGCAACTTCCCGAGGACTTCATCCGTCAGTGCACGAAAGGCGCCTTCCTCTTCCAGACGCCCACAGGTCGAGTCGCTTGCGTTCTTTGGTCCTTCAGGAAAAACCATGATAACGTTTTTTTCACTCCCTGCAACCATCTCCCGCAGATGAAACTCATCCATCGCCTTGCGAATATTGTTTCCCCAGCCGTGAAAATAGTAGAGCAGATGAATTCGCTCTCCCGCTTCGTAGCCTTTCGGAATAAACAACGCGACACTGCTGTCGCTGTAATGCTCTTCCGCGGAGAAGAATCTGTTCTTGTAAGTATGGCCGTCCTTGCGACTCTCGTGCGGGAATGGTGCGTTCTCCATGGAAAAGATGCCGGTTTCACCCCATTCCGAAACAACCCAGTCCGCGGATGCGACAGCATGGAACAATGTCGCAGCGAACAGGATGGAAGAAAAACGAGCAAAATGACCTCTCATCAAACCGGTTCCAGTCCTGTCAGATTGGCCGTCGGGAAAGCGCAATCCAGCGCGACGAACTCTCCCGTGCCCATGTGCTTCCATCGTAGTTTCCCCAGAGTTCCTCAACCCGAAATCCCCGGTCTTCCAGAGACCCCTCCAGTTCTTCCGGCCGGAACAACCGAACGCTTTCGCACAGCTCCCGGAAGACACTGCCGCCGCGTGCAAACTCCATTCGTTTTTCGACCCTTCGAAGTCCTTCCGTCAGCCGCCGGGTCGATACGATCTCAACATCCCCGTCTCTTTCGGTCGTCCGGATGGTGTCCGTCCCGTTGAATTCGTCCAGAACCCGTGGCGCCGACATGAAGTCGAACAAATACCAGCCGCCCGGTTTCAAGACGCGGCGAACTTCGTCAAAAACGCTGTA
The DNA here is from genome assembly GCA_028284075.1 of Candidatus Sumerlaeia bacterium. Taxonomy (GTDB): domain Bacteria; phylum Sumerlaeota; class Sumerlaeia; order SLMS01; family JAHLLQ01; genus JAJFLJ01. Next base: position 22,744 of record JANQSL010000155.1, read on the forward strand.
ATTTTCTTCATCGCTGGTGAAATAACCGAAGGCCGTGAAGAAGTGAGTCACCGCGTCAAAAGTCTCCGCGCGAAACGGGTGATGCCGCTTGTCGGCACGAACAAGACAGGGCTGTTCGCGTCCGAAAGACGCGGCTCTTTCACGGGCCGCCTCAAGAAGATCCATCGACAGGTCCAGACCTGCCGTCAGAAAGCCGCGGCGCTGAAAGGAAAACACGTGCCGCCCGCCACCGCAGCAAAGATCCATCACTCGCGCACCCGTATGAAGATCCGTCCGCCCCACGAACAGATCGACTGCCTGCTCCGCTTCCTTTTCACTGCGATGTGAATATCGTTCGAGGTAATCCGCTCCGAAGGCGGCCTCATACCAGTTTTGCGGCATTGAAATTTCCGAAAGTCAGGCGGTGGCCGCCTTGGCCAGTTTGCGGTCCAGACGGTCCAGCCGTTTTCGCAGGTCCGCAAGCCACGATTCCCCTTCCGTTATCGTCGTCACACGGCCTGTCAGGCGCCGGACGTCTTCCTCAAGCTCCCACTGTCTCAGGCATTGATGCACCAACAACCGCGCTTCGCGGTATTGGCGCTCGCGATGTTCCAGATACTTTGCCAGCTCGATCCATGCGGGCATCGACACCCGCAGCGGACGTTGTTGTATTCCGCGCCACAATGAAACCGCCTCATCCCAACGACGCTGTCGCTTGTAAAGACGGGCCAAATGCATCAAGTGCCGCTCCTCCGCCTCGTCCCGCAGCGCCATGCCGATCGCCTGCTCGTGCAACCGGCACGCAAGATCGAGGTTCCTCAACCGTTCCTGGAGCCGCGCCATTCCCCGCAGTTCGCCAGGCCGTGTCGCGAGTCCCGGCTCTTCCGGATTCGCCAGGAACCGCATCTGCAACGCAAGGAGGCTGACCAGCGAGGCAATGTCCTGCGCGTTGTGGTGAACCACGAGAGGCATGCGTCCCAGACGGCTCGTTCGCGCGTAGTCCAGCCAAATGCCCGGGACTTCGCTTCCCGGCACGTCGGAATCCCGCGTGATGCCAAGAACCTCGCTCTCGACCCTCGTCAAATTTACGCGCTGCAAATCCTCCCGCCACAAGCGCCGCGCCATCGGCAACAGGTCCAGATTCGGTTTTCGCCAGACTACCGGTTTGACACGATTCAGTATGCCGCGCGTCCGTAAAACCGGAATATCAAACCCGCGACCGTTGTATGTGCAAAAAGCCTCGGCGTCCTCCAGCCGTTCACAAACCGCCTCGATTTGCGCCGGCTCATGACAATAGTCCTCGATGAGAAACTGCTCCAGAACGAAGCGGGAGAGAACTCCCGCCTCGTTGCGCACAAGGCGCCCCACGCCAATAAGGAACGCCACGGTCCCGCTGCCACCGGACAGTCCGCTCGTTTCCGTGTCCAGGAAAGCGATCCGGCAGGGATCAACTCCCGCCGAACCGCGCGCAATATGGTCAAGCTGATCCGTCGCCAGCAGTATTCCCGGCCTGGGCACCGGTATGCGCCATGGCTGCTCGGCTGGATTCTCCCCTTCCAGTTCCAGTTCACGCCGAAACACCAGAACGCGTGCGCCGCGGCACTCCTCCACCTCCGGTTCGCCCAAGTCATTGAAATTCGAAATATGTGCCGCTTCAGACTCGGAAGAGGAGGCTGACTGGAAGTGTTGCTCCGCTGGAGCCACCCCTTCGATCCGTCCCGCACGAACGGCCTCCAGCAACGCCTCGCGGCGTTTTCTGTCATTTACCAGGCGGTCAAGTCGCGACTGCAGGCCCATGAGGCCTTGGCTGCCTCCCGCGGGGTCTCCCGATCAATCAAAGATTTGGCGAAAGTGCCTTTGCAATGCTCTCGGCGACCTTACCGAACTTCGTCCTGCCGAATTCGGAAAAGGACGGCGTAGAGTGTTGGAACCACGAGGAGGGTCAGGAGGGTCGCGAAACTCAGACCCGTGATGATTACCACTGCAAGGCTCTGGAAGAAGGGATCCCATAGAAGAGGAATGACCCCAAGCACAGTCGTCAGCACGCCAAGGCAAACGGGACGAACACGGCTGACCGTGGCGTCAACAACCGCAGAGAGTCGAGGCTCACCTCCTTCGATGTTCGCGTCCGTCTGATCGATCAGCACAATGGCGTTCTTGATCAACATTCCTGTCAGGCTCAGGACGGCCAGGATGCCCATGAACTCCAGAGGTGTCCCGGTGAGAGCGAGTCCGAAGATGACTCCCACCAGTGCGAGTGGAACCGTCAGCCAGATGATAACCGGCTGGCGAATCGCATTGAACAGCAGAAAAACCACAACGATCATCGCTCCGAAACCGTAAGGCATCGTCGAGGCAATGCCGTCATTTGCCTCCTGGCTGTCACCATATTCTCCGCGCCACTCAAGCCGATAGTCTTCGGGAAGGTCTATTTTCTCAATCAGAGGGCGGAGTTCTCGAAAAAACTCTGAAGCACCTGCTCCGGGTGCCGGATCCGCCTGGGCGGTAATGGAGAGAGCACGGTCGAAACGCCGGAGTTTCGCATTCTCAAAGACCAGCTCGAAGTCTTCGACAACCTGCGCGATGGGGACCTGTTTTCCATGCGCCGAGCCGGGAATCCGCACGTCCCAGAGACGTTCGGCATTGTTGCGTTCCGCCTCGAAAGGGCGAAGGATGATTTGGTGAAGCTCGTCTCCCTCGCGGTACACTCCGACAGGGGCTCCATCGAAATGCGACCTGATGGCTTTGGTGACATCCGACTGTGTCAGGCCCAGACGACGAAGGTTTTCGCCATTGGTTCGTGGCTCAATGACCCGAATCATGTCCCCCCAGTCATCCTTCACACCAATTGCCCCCGCCCCGGCGAAGATCGATTTGGTTTCACTTGCCAGTCGACGCAGGATGAGTGGATCAGGACCTGAAAAACGCGCCTCGATTTTACTTCCGCCTCCAGGTCCGAGAACGAACTTCCAGACCTTCGCGAGACTGTCGGGATAGTTTGCATCGATTTGCGATTGAATGGCGGGAATCAGATGGTCGATCTGCTGATAAGATTCCACGTCGACGAGAATCTGACCATAAGACGTGTTTCCGCTCTCGCTGTCGTAGGTCAGCATGAACCGGAGATGGCCTCCACCGACCATCGTACTCGCGCCCATGACACCATCGAGTGTCCGAATCCATGCTTCGATTTCCTCCAGATCGGCGGTCGTTCGGTCAAGGTCCGTGCTTTCAGGAAGTGAGTAATCGACCACGAACTGTGCGCGTGTGGAGGAGGGAAAGAAGCCCTGTTTGACCAGGCCGAAACAAGCAATCGAGAAGACAAAAAGTGCAGCGACAACTCCGAGTGTGATTGCACGGTGTTGAAGCACGGTATTGAGAAACCGACGGTAGACCTGTAGAATAAAATGTTCACGGGATGACTTCGTTTCGCCAGTCTTCTGTTTAAGGAAAAGGGTGCAATAAAAGGGAGTCAGCCATATGGCCACAAGCCAGCTGAAAAGCAAAGCAATGGTGATTGTCCAGAAAAGAGAACCCGCATATTCTCCGGTGTTGTCCGGTGAAAGGCCGATGGGCGAAAAAGCAAGAAAACCCACGATGGTTCCACCAAGCAGCGGCCATTTTGTTTGTTCGACGACGCTGATTGCAGCCAGCCCCGGTGCTTCTCCATTCTTGACGCGAACAAGTGTCCCTTCGACCACAACGATCGCATTGTCCACCAACATGCCGAGAGCGATGATCAGCGCGCCAAGCGAGATGCGCTGCATGTCGAGGCCATAAACATACATTCCGAACAATGTTCCCGCGACGGTGACCAGCAGGATGCCCCCCATCAACAACCCGCTCCGCAGGCCCATGAACACAAGAAGGGTTCCCACCACAATCACGAGAGCGAGAACGACGTTCATCACGAAGTCATTTACAGACGTTCGCACTGTGTCTGACTGATCGGAAACAAAGGCCAGTTCGATTCCAAGAGGTCGAAGGTCTTCCAATTCCGAAATCCGGACTTTGACGGCGTCGCCCATCCTCACGACATTGCCTCCCGGCTCGCCGGAGATTCCCACGCCGATGGCCGGTATACCGTTGCGGAAGAGAAGACGATCCGCCGGTTCCTTCAGACCCCGTCGAATCGAAGCGATATCCTTCAAGCGAAAAGACCGGCCACTGCCGTCATCTGTCAGGACAAGTTCTTCCAGCGACTGCAGGGAATCGATGGCGGAAGGCGGACGGACGACTAGACGGACAGCCCCCGACTCGACAGATGCAGCAGGACTGACAAGGCTTTGTCCCTCCAGCACCTGGGCAATCCGGTCCTGCGACAAACCAAGCTGAGCCATTCGTGCGGAATCATACTCGAGATAAATGACTTCTTCCGGCACACCGGTCAGCGTGACTTTGGATACCCCGGGAACAAGGACCAGGTCCTTCCGAAGTATCCTGGCATATTCATGAAGTTCAGTAAGAGAGTAGCCCTCACCGATGATGGAAAAATAGAGAGCGTAGACATCACCAAAATCGTCGTATACGACAGCCGGCCCCGCATTCGTCGGAAGAAGGGTTTGTGTATCAGAGATTTTTGCTCGCAGCTGGGTAAACTTTTCGTTCAGTTTGCTTCGGTTTTTCGTGGATGCGATTGTGAACTCGACAATGACTTCAGAGACGTTCGTCGATGAAACGGAGCGCACCTCCTTGATTCCCTGAAGTTGCTGCACGGCGTTTTCAATAACGTCCGTCACCTCTTCAGCGACCTCGCGGGCACTCGCACCGGGATAAGAGGTGACAATCTGAACCTGCCGAATAATAAACTCGGGATCCTCGAACCGAGGCAGTCGTGTATAGGCCAGATACCCGAGAATGAGAATCAGCAGCGTGCAGAGACCGCTGACAACCCGCTTGTTAATGGCGAATCGGGCCAGATTCATCCCGATGCCTATTCCCCGACCGTTGCTATCGGACGCACGGTCATGCCGGGTTGAAGATAGGAAACTCCGGCTGTCACCACGCGGTCTCCGGAGTTGACTCCCTGCAGCACAATAACATCCTCGCCGGAGACCTCACCGGTCTTGACGGAGCGCTTGCTGACCTGATTGTCCGGCTCAGAGACAATCCAGATGAAAGCCTTCCCGTCCGCCTCCGCCGCGAGTGCCGTTGAAGGAACCAGGAAGACCTGCCGGTTTTCCTCCCGCTTTCTGACGACAATACGTCCCGTCATTCCAGGAAGCACAACCACATCCTCCGGCTTCTCGATGGAGACGCGGCACTGATATGTTTGAGTGGCGGGATCAGCCTCTGTTGAAAACTCAACGAGAGTTGCCGGGAACTCTCGATTCGGAATGCCATCCATCGTCGCAATCGTCACCACATCCTCACGCCGGGAAAACTCGAGCACATCCGGCCCCGGGATATCGAACACCAGGTCGAGCATCCGGAGCTCCTGCAAAACGGCGACAGTTTCCTTGGCCTGCACATTGGCAAAGTTGTCGACTTCCCGTTTTGCGATGATTCCGTCGAAAGGAGCGAGAAGCGTCGCGTCCGACAGGCTGTCCTTTGCGGTCGCCAGCTGGCTTTGAAGCTCCCTGATCGTGGCCTCCTGCGCTTCGACTTCTTCCGCCCGGGACCCGGCTTCACCCTTGATCAGTTCCTGTTTTTTCGCTTCCAGTTCGGCTGTCGCAACTTCCAGATTTGTCACGGCATCGTCCAGCTCAACTCGTGCAACAATCCCGTCATCGAAGAGCTGCCGGACCCGCTCTTCATTCAATCGTGCCGCCTTGAACTGAGCCTCAGCTGCCTTGATGGCTGCTTCCATCGAGGCTCTGTCCTCAGCGCGAGCACCGGAACTCATGGCATCAAGCTGCGCTGTTGCCTGTTCCATCCTGCTCTGAAGACGCTCCACCTCCGCTTCGAAATCCCGTGGGTCCAGTCTCGCAATCACATCGCCTTCCTCGACCCGCATGGCAGCTCTGACGGGCAACTCCACAATTCTTCCGGAAACCCGGAACGACAGAGCGACCTGCCGGGAAGGCAGAACGCTCGCGGGATAAACGCGATGCAGGGAGGCGGAGGCGGGTTCGGCAACAATCGTTTTGACAGGCCTTGCGGTTGCCGAACCCGACTTGTCGCCATCGTCAGACTGACCGCAACCGGCGACTCCGATGGCGATCAAAACCGGCCGGACAAGGAACCTTTGGATGCCGCGCACTCTCATGCCGCAGTTTCTCTCTGCACTTCCTCTATGAAAAAACACCGTCTGCATCTCGCTGTCTTGTGTCTGGTTCTCCGATCACAACATTGACTTCTCGTTTGGACCTGAATGCTGGTGCAATACCGTTTTTACCTCGCGGCGGATGCCGTCACGATGGATTCCGGTCATGACTGATTTCGAGGCCCTGCAATCGCCAGTCATCTTACGGAAGCCCTCAGAGTCCAGGCTGCAGATAACCCTGGTTCCTCTTTGCGATGCAAACCCATGGCATCGAACCTCTGATTGTCGAAAGCGGGTTCCTGGCGGAGCCTCTAACGGTTTTCTCGCGGTGGAAAGACAAGCACCGAGTTGCAAACGGCTGCAGGTTCTTCCTGCAATCCGCCTGGGTAGTGCGTGTTCACCGTGTGCAGGGCGTTTACACTAACAATCGTGGGCAGCCGCGCGTCCGGACTTTCGGCTTCCTGAAAGCGCAGCATCCACGGATAGTTCGGTAAAATGATGCGAATACGATCCAGTCCGTAGGCTTCGGGTCTTCCCATTCCGTAGTATGCGACATTCGCTTCAAGAAAACCCATGTCGATCACCGCGTCCACGGCAAGACCGAGGTCCTGTCCCCAGTCAACGTTGCTGTCGCTCAGGTACTGACGCCCTTCCAGCGAATCACCCCCGCCAAGCGCATTCAGATAGGTCGCATGGTGAGGATGAAGAAGCAGGACATGCATCAGACACAACCCAACGACAGCTCCGGTCGCAACAATCCGCTGCCGTTGAACGTGAATGACATCGGCAAGCGCGGCTCCCGCCAAAACGCACCACGGAAAGTAGATAAACAAAATATGTCGATGGCCGATGTTGAGGCGGGAAAACATCGTCATGATCAGGATGATGAGGAACGGTGGCAGAAACAACGCCAGCCGCATGCGTTCATGCACTGTCCCGCGGACAAAGCGCCAACCCGTCCAGCCTGCTGCAAGTGGCAACAGAAGCAAATGCCAGAACGGGGTCTTGAGCGCGGTTGTAACCGCAAAGTAATGATACCAGCCGGAGAAGGAATCCTCGCCCAGCAGGAAAACCGGACGCCCCTCAATTGTTCCTGTGTGAGCAAGAACCGCGATGGTGGTTTGTGGCAGGAGGTGCCGGTCATTCAGTAAATGCAACAACGGCCCGAGAGGTGGCTGCCATGTTTCCGGTCGCATGAAGGGTCGCGGTTCCAGAGGAACAACGATATCCGTTTCGTATGTGAATCGAAAACCTGCCGCTGCCCATTGAGTGAACACTCCACCGGCAAACAAAACCGCTGTTATAAACATGAACTGCCGGAGGGTCAGGCCCATCTCGTCTTTTCGGCCAGTGCGGATCAGGGTCAGCGTTGCAAGACTCAGCCAGACGACAATGACCGCGACCGTCACCGGAAGCTTCACCAGGGATCCGATCAGGCAGACGCTCACGAAAACGGATGTATTGAGCACTGTTGTCTTCTGCCACATGCGCCAGGCCACAAGAGTCAGGCTCGCAACGCAGACCAATGTGGGAACGTCAAGTGTCACGAAACGCGAGTGGCCAAGATACTCCGGGTAGAACATCAGCAGGCCCATTGCCATCAGGCCGGCGGTGCGCCCCTTAAGCTCCCGCCCCCAGGCGTAAGCCAGCAAACCACCCAACAGTCCCGTGAGAATCGGAATCAGGCGACAAAGAAACAGACGAATACGGTGATGGCTATCAATGAGATAGAGAACACCGTACCCCCAGAGAGACTGGTCGCGGGTACGCCAGGTGGCGGTCTGGGATTCATCCGCGCCGACGGAAAGCTCACTCGGTACCAGCAGGAACGCGGGAAGCACGCTCGCCACCTTGAAGAGGGGTGGATGCTCCGGATTGAATCGAAAATCACCATAACCCAGAATCGCGTGACCGTCCCCGATGTGGGCCGGCTCGTCCATGACCGGCGATTTCACCCACGCCCCGTGCAGTGCCATGGCCAGCCATATGATCGCCATTCCGGCGATGGCGAACCGCTGCGATGAAAGCCGGGAAGGGAGGGACTTCAAGGTGAGGAAAGGTTCCTTTGGCCCCCGGAATCGGGCCACAAGAGCAAGTCGGTCAAGGGGATGGTCAGTGGAGGCGACATCCTCGCCTTGACAGCCCCGGGCAGGTAGCGGAACCCTCCGCGGCCCGTCCGGCAAGGACGTGGCTCTTTCGGAGACTCTTCAGACCCATGCTCAGTATTTTGACCGTTATTCTCGGTTTCTTTTTCATCGTCCTCTGCCTGTTCCTCATGCTCATTGTCCTGCTTCAGCCGGGCAAGTCCGGCGGGCTGGGGGGTCTGGGGGGCGGCAGTGCTTCCTCAGCCATCTCGGAATCCCTCGGTGCGACGCAGGCTGAAAAGTCTCTCGCCAACTGGACAAGCTGGGGCATGGGCATTTTCTTCATTCTGTGCCTGCTGCTGACTTTTCTTGTGAATTTCCACCAGAGTGGAGGATCGGGTCTGAATCTCCCCTCCGCCACCGACCAGGCGGCTGAGACCACCGGAGCCGGCGGGGCTGCTGTCGCAACAGAGGGTGCCGCTGAGGCTGATTCCGCCGGGACCGCCGCCGAGGCACCGGCGACAGAAGACCCTGTCGACGAATAATCCACTCGGAATCCCGAGCGCATGTTGCCCCTGCCCTTCGGCGGGGGCTTTTCGTTTCCCGAAAACCGGAGGTAAAACGTCATGACCGAGACTGTTCGTGTCGATCTCGCCGAGCGAGGTTACGATATTCTGATCGGCCGAAACCTGCTTCGCGGAGCGGGAGAAGCCGCCCGTTCTGTTCTGCGCGGCAACAAGGCCATGGTCGTTTGTGACGCAACTGTCCGCGAACCGTGGTCCACAACGGTGACCGATTCACTGGTGCGGGCCGGTTTTGATGTCAGTGAAACAGTGGTTCCCACAGGAGAACCCAGCAAGTGTGCGCGCGAACTGGTCAACCTCTGGGATGCAATGGCGGAGCGAGACTTCGCACGGGATTCCGCGGTGATTGCGGTGGGTGGCGGAGTCATCGGAGACCTCAGTGGATTTGCGGCAGCGTCGTTCCTGAGGGGGATCGACTTCATCCAGGTGCCCACCTCACTGCTGGCCATGGTGGACTCCAGCGTTGGTGGGAAAACAGGCATCAATCTGAACGCCGGCAAAAATCTTGTCGGCGCGTTCTGGCAGCCCCGGCTGGTTCTGGCGGATCTCGACTGCTTGTCGACGCTGCCGACGGATGAGCGCAGCTCCGGCCTCGCGGAAGTGATCAAATACGGCGTCATCCGTGATTCGGTTTTTTTTGATTTTCTGGAAGACCACGTCGACAAACTGTTTGTCGAAGGTTACGATACGCACCTGACTCATGCAATCAAGCGCTCAGTCGAAATCAAGGCTGAGGTCGTTGTTGCCGATGAGCGGGAGGGTGGCCTGCGCCGCATTCTGAATTTCGGCCACACGCTCGGTCATGCAATCGAGGCAGAAGGTGGTTATCACGAACTGAAGCACGGCGAATCCATTTCCATCGGAATGGTGGCGGCATCATTGATGGCGGTAAAACGCAATGCCCCTGGCTGGAAAACACAGGACCATGAGCGGTTGGTGGACTTGTTCAGGAAAATCGGCCTGCCGGTACAAATCCCTTCACACATGACGGCTGATGCTCTTCTGGATCGCACACGTGTGGACAAAAAAGTGGCAAAAGGTGTCGTTCGATATATGCTGCCAACGCGAATGGGACATGTTGAAACTGTTGGCGATGTCGAAGACACGGAAGTCCTCGCGGTTTGCGGTGAGCTGGGCGCGTCATAGGAGGCGGATGTGAATTTCGGAGAGTTTGAAGCGCTTTCCTTTGACTGCTACGGAACGCTGACAGACTGGGAGACGGGAATCACGAGAGCTTTGCGCTCCGTCCTGGAGACGCACGATCAGTCGCCTCCCGACGAGGAGATCCTGCGACTCTACAGCACGTTCGAACGGCGCAATCAATCCGGCGGGTTCATGCCTTATCGGGCTGTCCTGCGAATGGTGACCTACGACTTTGCCTCTCACTACGGTTTCGGACTTGATGAGGGTGAGGATCAAGCCCTTGTGCAAAGCCTCCCGAACTGGCCGCCGTTTCCAGACACGATCAACGCATTGCGCGCTTTGAAGTCGCGTTACAGACTCTGTATTCTTTCCAACATCGATAACGACCTGATGGATGAAACCCTCGGAACTCTCGGCGTGAAATTCGATGAGGTCGTTACAGCGGAGCAGGTTCGCTCCTATAAGCCGCAACACGCCCATTTCAAGGAAGGTCTTCGACGGCTCGAAATTCCCGCCGAAAAGCTTCTTCACGTCGCGGAGAGCCGGTTCCATGACATTGTGCCTGCAAAGAAACTGGGTCTGGCGAATGTGTGGGTTAATCGCCAGGAGGCAACGGGCCGTTTTCAGGCGGCTTCAGGCACGGCAGACGTCATCCCTGACCTGGAAGTGCAAAGCATGGCGAAACTTGTCAAACTGACGGGACTGGAGGGTGCGGCGTGATCACTCCCCCGCCGGAATGGACACGAGGATATTTTGCGCCTTTATACGCGGATGTGTATGAGGGCCCGCTTGCGGATGCAACAAACACGGAGTTGGAAGCGGACTTCCTCGAAGAGGTGTTCGCGGAGGTGAAGGGCGAACCGTTGCTGGATATCGGCTGCGGCTTCGGACGTCATGTGCAACCCATGAGGAAACGCGGACATCATGTTGTCGGACTGGACCTGTACCCACACCTGATTCAACGCATGTCAAAACGAGGACGGCGCGCAGTCTGCGGCGACATGCGCCGTCTGCCGTTTGCGGAAGCGGCCCTTGCCGGGGCATGGTGTCTCTTCAACTCCTTCGGCTATTTTCCCCACGAGGAGAATCTGGCTGCTCTGAAGGATTGGGGCAGGGTGATACGGCCGGAGGGCCATGTCGTTCTGCAGGTACCCAATCGGCCCGTGATGGGGAAAATTGCGGAGGAATTCGCGCCATCCCAGATGATGACCAACGACTTTTGCGTGACTGAGGTATATGACTATGACCGGGACTCGAAGAGCATGAAAGGCCGGGGCCTCTGGCAATTCAAGGGCCGGGAGCAGCCCTGGGAGTTCACTCTGCGCATGTATACGCTGAAGGAACTGGAGCGGGCCCTCGGAAAAGCCGGGTTTGACACGGTGGAGGTCCGGGAGGATTTTGACAGTGAAGAGTTCAAGGAGAGAGCATCGACACAACTGATTCTCACGGCCCGCCGAAGGGCCGCCAGGAGCCTTCCATGAATAAAGCACTGCTGATCGTTCTCGCGATTTTTCTTCCTCCCGTTGCGGTTTTCATGAAGCGCGGCGCAGGGGTCGACCTCATCATCAACATCGTCCTGTGGATTGTGGGTTTCGGTATTCTTGGAATTATCCATGGACTCTATATTGTCCTGAAGTAGTTGATGAGCAATCTTCTCCTGATTATCGTCTGCGTGTTTGTTTCCCCGCTTGCGGTCTACCTCAAGCGGGGAATCGGTAATGATTTCTGGATTAATCTGATTCTCTACATTGTCGGCGCCGGATGCCTTGGAGCCATTCATGGCCTCTGGGTCATTCTGAGAAATGAAGCATAGTCAATGCAGCGCTTCGTTATCGGCTTCCTTGCGACTCTTATCCTGACGGCGTGTGAAAGCGAATCGCCGGAAGGACCTCTGGCCTCCATTGACATCGGACCCTGGCAATATCGTGACGGGCTGGAGCCTGTCGCGAACGCGGAGGACTTTGACGACTCGGACTGGGAAACGATCGATGACATCGGCAAACCAAGGGGCGGCGGCGGAA
>JANQSL010000168.1 GCA_028284075.1 Candidatus Sumerlaeia bacterium
CCGTGGAAGGCATCCGCGCTGGGTTCCACCCCTTCGTCGTGATGTTCGCATTCTCCTGGATCGATTGCGGCATCCGTTTCATCAACATGCCCAGGTTGAGTATTTTCTGGCACGCCGCAACGGCGAAACCGTCGGCCGCATTGCCGCCATTCACAATCACGCCCACAACGTGACCCATGATGAAAAAGCCGGATTCTTCGGCTTTCTGGAGGCCCACCACGACCCCCGGGTTTTCGCGGCGCTGCTGCGCGCTGCGGAAGTCTGGTGCAGCCGCCAGGGCCTGAACGTTCTGCGGGGCCCCTGTTCCTTCAGCACCAATGAGGAATGCGGTCTGTTGATTGAAGGACACGACATCGAACCCGCCATCATGACTCCTCACAACCCGCCATGGTACCAGGATCACGTCGAAGCTCTCGGTTTCACCAAAGCGGAAGATCTCCTCTGCTGGTGGCTCACTTACGAAACCTACAGCAGCCGCATTCTGCGCATGGCGGAGATGGTCGAGAAGCGTCTCGAACGCCGCGGTATACGTGTGGAAATGCGTCATCTCAACATGAAGCGCTGGGATGAGGAAGTCGAGTCCATCAAGCGCCTCTATAACAAGGCATGGGAAAAAAACTGGGGCTTCATTCCCATGACGGATGCCGAGATGTCCTTCATCGCAAAGGAACTGCGGCCTGTCGTTCGGCCGGAGCTTGTTTACTTCGCCGAGGTGAACGGCGAACCCGTCGGCTTTACACTCGCACTCCCGGACTGGAATCAGGTGCTCAGGCACATGAGAGGAAAACTGAATCCAGGGACAATCACCACCGCATTGCTTTTGAAGAACAACGTGAAGTCGCTCCGTCTGATGATGATGGGCGTTCTGCCGGAATATCGCCAGCGTGGCCTTGAGGTCTTGATGTATCGCGAGATGTTCGTCGCCGCTCCCGCTATCGGAATCGACGAAGGCGAACTGTCATGGATTCTCGAGCGCAACCGCGACATGAACAAGGCTCTCGAAGCCATGGGTGCGCGTGTTTACCGGCGGTACCGGATTTACGAGAAAAAACTCCGGACAAGTGTGTCAGGATCACGGCCCGGGCGCGAAAACACAGAGGTGGCGCTCGCCTGAGTTTTCTTGAAGGGTTGGAACTCCCGGTAGCGAAACCGGCATCGTCACACAAACTGAAGCGCAAGCGGGCTGAAAGGCAGCCCAAGCGCCGTGCGCACAAACTCATGCCGCGCGAGGTCCTCCACCCAGTCCGGCGGCGGCGAGCCCATCTTCTCTCCCGCCACGTTGTAAACCTCCCGCGCCAAAGCAATGGCCGCCATGTCGTCTTCCGTCAGCGGCAGCAACAGTCCGCCATCGAGGACCGCCTTGAGCTGGCGCCCAAGGGCCTCGTCCGCGATGACAACCGTCTCCCGGTCCGACTCAAACAGGGCTGTACGATGGACCTGCGCCGTAACAGGCGTCCCGCTTTCGCGAACCGCATCCCACCCGAGCCTGTCCAAAGCCTTTTCCAGCAGGTCCCAGGTCTCCTCGGCATTCCAGCGCGTTTCCCAATGTCGTGGGGTTTTCTTTTCCCGAAGCGGATTCACACCACTGTAGGCCAGCACTTTCGCTGCGCGTGTCTCCGCACGAACCACCGCGTTTGCAGGGCCGGGGCCCACTTCATGACGCAGATCTTCACTCTGTCGATCATACCAGCGCGCAACAAGCTGAGGGAAGGTTTCGAACCAGATGGGGCGTGAACCAATAGGGGTCAAGACGCGGGCTCCGCAGTGACTGACGGCGAATCTGATGAATCACGGGCGATTCGGTCGAGCCGCGATTCAGGAACACGATGACCAGACGAGTGATCGAGCGATGCTCTGCCGCCACCCATCGCCAGAACAACACCGCAGCACCCCAGAAAAAAAGCGTTTCGGAGCACGCTCAGCCAGGTGACGGCATCACCACCCGTGAGAGCACCAAAGCATCCACAATCCACGCTCATCCCGCGCAACAACACGGAAGCCAGGGCCACTGTAAAAATCAGATACGTCATACCCGCCAGAACCGCCGCGCTGCGCGACCAGAATCCGTAAACCAGGGCAAGACCCGAAACAATCTCGATCCAGGGAACAGTGTATGCGGCGAAAGGCACAAGGACCGTCGGAAGAAGTTCAAAACTTTCAATCGACAACATCAGGGCCGAGACATCTTTCAGCTTCATCAGTGCCGCAATCAGGAATGCCCCGCCGGCGATAAACCGGCAGGTCATCAACAACGTGGTCTTGCCGATGTGCTCTCGTTCAGCCATTGTTTACCACATCCCCTCGCCCTGTTCGACCTCAAAGCCTGCATCAACCCACGCAGGATAACCGCTCTCGAAAACGAAGACACTCTCCAGACCAAACTCCTTCAACTTCGCCCCGACGCTTTCCGAAGCATGACAGTCTCCCCCACCGCAGTAAATGATGATGAGCTGTCCGGGATCGCCCAAAAGCAGGTCCATGTAATCCGGTACCTGCCCGATGAAAGCTTCGAACGGAGCATGAAACGAACCGGGGATATGGCCTTCGACATATTCGTCCCGTGTGCGCGCATCCAGGATAATCGCGGTTCCGTTGAGAAAATGCTCATGCAGATTCAACAATTCCTCGCTGATTTCCCCGCCGCCGCCAGCCACTTCAGCTGACTCGACCGGTACCGAAGACTCAGGTGAAACCGGCGTATCGGCATCCTCGCTCTGCACTCGTGGTGGAGCCTTGGGAACGCCCGCTTCCGGTTTCTCAGGCATCTTCAGGCCACCGATCACCCCGTGGGCGAGCCCTGCTCCGAGCCCGAGCAGAAGAAGAATCACAAATCTGACAGTGTGAGTTTTCATGATGGAATTCCACGCCTCCCGGGGACTGTTTGAGCTCGCCAGGGCCCCGCGCAAGGGTTTTGCAGCGCAGCGAAAGGCGGTCCAGCTCACTCCGCTTTCCGTGAAGATCCTTCGGGCTTCCAGTTCGGATTGATCAGTGACGTCATGACATGATCCTCCCAGTTCCCGTTGATGAGAAGATACTTCGATGCCATTCCTTCACGCTCAAACCCCAAGCGTTCCAGCAATCGGGCACTGCGTTCGTTCCGCGGCATGTAGTTGGCCATCACGCGGTGCAGGTTCAGATCCTCAAAAGCGAATTCAATGGTTCGCCCCACCAGGGCTGTCATCAACCCCCTGCCCTGCTCCCGGTGTGCGAGACTGTAGCCCAGAAAGCAGAAATGCGCAGCTCCCCGCGTGATATTGGTCAGACTGACGTATCCGGCCACTTCCGGAATGGAATCTCGAAAGCCGAAGAATCGAACCGCTGCGCCACGGTCGTAGTCGTCTGTGTTGCGGCGAATTTGCAAACGCCAGAACGTTTCATCGAAAAAGCCGCTCGGTCGTGCCGGCTCCCAGGGAGTCAGGTGCCGGCGATTCTGTCGGTAATAGCGCACGATCAACTCGGCATCGGCTTCCGTGGCAAGACGCAGGGAAATATCGTCGACGTGAAGGATCGGCGGTGGTGGCATGCGCATCGTGAGACTCTCGGCAGCGATCAACCGTCGCCTTGCCACCGGCGGGCAACGCGATTCGATGTCAGCGGCGCGAAGTGCGCGCGCGAATCAGGAATCGCAGATTTCCCGGCAGGTAGCGTGCGGCAAGCCGCCGTGGTTCGAGCATCAGCCGAAAAAGCCACTCCAGTCCCGCCTCGCGCATCCACACGGGAGCACGCCGCCGGACCGAGTAGTACTCGAACAACGCCCCAACGCACCAAACAACTTTCACACCCCCCTTGCGAAGAACCGTTTCCGCCCACTCTTCCTGCCGGGGACTGCCCATCCCCACCAAAAGCACATCAATCCCGCACTCGCGAATTTCCGTCAGCAGATCCTCTTCCTCCGCGCCGCCCCGCTCAAAGTGCCCGTGGTGAACAACCTCGAGCTTCAACCCCTGAATATCATTCTCCACGGTCTCCGCGCACCGCCGAACCACGTCTTGCTCTGAACCGACAAATCCCAGGCGCAACCCGGCCTCCTCAGCCGTCCAGAGAAACCTCGGAAGAAAATCTCCCGCATTGACTCTCTCCGGCAACGGACGGCCCAAACGTTCCGCCTCACGCACAACAGCCATTCCGTCCGCGTAGACTATTTGCGCACGGCACAGCAACTCAAGAAAAGCCGGATCTCCGTAAGCAAGGTTCGCCGTGTGGGCGTTCAGGTAGCAGACAAGAGTCGGGCCTGAATCGTCCGAGGCACGCCCCACGATAAAGCGGATCAGGTCGTCCACGGACAAACGTGCAACAGGAACACCAAGCACGGAAACCGTGTCGAAGGGTGCGGAGGACCGTTGAGAGTTTCTTTTCACGTCCGCGGGTTTGATTTCCATGGCATTTATCTGGCAGGTGTTCATAAAGTGACAGGGGGAAGAAAGTCATTTTTCCACCGATTTTTGCGCCGGAGAGACTGACCTTGACCCTTGTTCCCCCTCTCTCGTGCATGTGATGTGAGAGTATGCGCTGGACACACGGAAAGCGGCTAAGCAATGCGTTGCGAGCAATGTGGAAAATCCGAAGCGGTGGTCCGAATCACTCGGATCGAGAGTGGGTCGGCCCCTTTTCAGGTCTGCCTTTGTCAAACCTGTGCAGCGGATGCCAGCCCACATCAAAAGAAGATTCTTGAGAAACAATCCACTTACGATGTTCTCCTTCAGAAACTTCTCAAGCATCATCAGGTTGAGGAAGAAGAATCCGGAGGAGCCATCAAAGAAGTGCCGGAGGAGGAAACGTCCATGGCGTGCCCCTCCTGCGGTCTCGATTACAACGATTATCGGCGCACGCTGATGCTTGGCTGTCCCGACTGTTACGAATCCTTCTCCGATCTCCTGGAGAAAGACCTGACCCGATTTCATCGAGCAACACGGCACACGGATTCCGAAGACCACAAGCCCTCCGAGCTTGCCAGTCTGCAGGATCGCCTGCGGGAAGCCCGCTCCGAGCTCAAGTCCACACTGGAAATTGAAGACTACGACCGCGCCGCATTTCTGCGGGACGAAATCGAAACTCTTGAAAACCGCATGGAGGAACTTCGCGCCGGAACCGCATAGCGGACGGCCCGAACAACAGACCCCTTGGACGGAACACTCTTCGAGCGAACGGATTCCTGGCTTAAGGCCGGCGCGCCGGATACAGGGCACGTTGCGGTCTCAAGCCGCGCACGTCTTGCTCGGAACCTCGGAGGTTTTCCCTTCGCCCCCCATGCCCTGGCAGCC
>JANQSL010000149.1 GCA_028284075.1 Candidatus Sumerlaeia bacterium
ACAAAGCGGAAACAGCGGCAAAGCACGGCGACGATCAGGTGCTGATCTGGCGTCGCAGCTATGACACGCCGCCCCCCACGCTGGAAGCTGACGACGAGCGTCATCCCGGTAGGGATCGCCGTTACGCCGACTTGAAATCGGAGGAGTTGCCTCTTGCAGAGAGTTTGAAAGACACAGTGGCGCGTTTCGTTCCCTACTGGGAAGGCACAATTGCACCGAAGGTGAAGGCAGGGAAGTGTGTACTGATTGCCGCCCATGGCAACAGTCTTCGGGCGCTGGTGAAGTACCTTGACGGCATTAGTGAAGAGGAGATCGTTGGTCTGAATATTCCGACGGGTATTCCTCTCGTTTATGAACTGGAAGCTGACCTGAAGCCCATCAAGAGCTACTACCTGGGAGACCCGGAAGCGGCGAAGAAGGCGGCGGCAGCCGTGGCGGCGCAGGCAAAGGCTCAGTAAGTCAGAAACTTCACGTTGATTTGGCCCACACGCGTGGAAAGACTTGCACCGCCGTCGATTGATGGCAGCGCTCCATTCAACCCTGCGCGCCCTTAGCTCAGCTGGATAGAGCAACGGACTTCTAATCCGTAGGTCACAGGTTCGAATCCTGTAGGGCGTGCCACTCAAAACAAAGAACTTACCGACTCGCCTCTTTCGCGCTGAATCTCGAAGTTGCAAAAAAGTTGCAAATCGAAGCGTCCAACGGATCCGTAACACTCCGCTTGAACAGCTGCATTTGCCGCTCAAGTGCGCGTCCTTCTCCCGAAGTGGCTGTCGAGAGCTTTGGTACATGGTGCCGCTCGGTTACACCATTGGGAGCATGACCGATACAGGTCTGTTTCGTAAAAACAGTGCTTTGGACCGAGCCGCCGCAAATCCTTGCGCTGGTGCACGACCCCTCTGTTGTCCTTGAAGGTGCCGGGTTTCAGATCCATGCAGAGCAGTTCCTTGTCCTTCGCAGTTGGGATGATAAACCGCTTCTGGTACCAAACGGGGACGTAGTGGTTTCCGCGATACTCACTGGACATGGAATCGAGTCCCAGAGTGCGCGGCTAAGTTTGTCCGCGTGCAACGATCCGTTACAACTGGCGAACAACCTTGATAGCTTACTCCAGCAAATTGTAGCTTCTCTACATCAACAATGAGCAGATCCGCATAGTGCATATCCATAATTGGTGCCGCCTCTTTTCCCGTACAACACTCCAATCTGGGAGACAGTAGTTGTGCCAAGTACCTACTCCTCTTCTGGTGCGGAAGAAGGTCTCGGGCATTGTAGTAAGGTGAACAATCTCCACCTATTAGCAGTAACCTCTTACTGGGGTAATAGATTAAGAGCTGTATCTGCTGCAAGGAGCAACGATGCAAAGACTGCATCTCCCGCACGATCGACGATGCGGCTCCTCACCTTTTCAATTACGTACTTAAGGATTCCCTGATGTGGGTCTTTTGCTTCGAGTTGAGTATTCAAAGTGTCCAGATCAGCCTTCAGCTCGGCGAGTGTCGACTCTTCCGCAATGGCCTTCTGTAATTGCTCTGCGAACCTGCGAACTTCATCGAGCACATCTTGAGCGGGTTGAATGTTTGAAACCATGGAGACATTGGAGCTGTGTGCGACAAGAGACGAGTTTGTGACTGTGCCTATATTGACAGGTCTGCTTGCGTCGATATTGATGTTCACGCCGGGAAGAGGGTGATTCCGCTCCGCAGCATCTATGCCTTGATGAGTTATAATAGCACCCCCTGAATTCAAGAAAACCAGACCCTTTCGGCTAAGATACATAAGGATATTTTCAAGTTCTTCAGCAGACACCTCTGACTTTGAAAGCAGTACGTCGATGCCCACGGTTTTCCGCTCGTTGTCACCCACTTCCTCGTAGAGAGTACGAAGCACGTGAAACCGCATTTTTTGGCGTTTCTCTTCGGGAGATTCTTCGCCACTCAAGTCTTCGTATGCCTGAGACGTGAGGACAATCTGCACATATTGATACCCGTCCGAACTGTGGAACATGTAGTTCCCCGTATCAAAGTACACATGGTCTTCAATCCATCTGTACACTCCAAACATCTGGTGATGCGACCATTTCAGTTTCTCTGCCAACTTGAAGACGTTGGCGCACCCTGTCGCACTGGGGACGTTATTCACGAGTTGACGCGCATACGACCGGAGTTGATCTGGTGACGGTGACCATTGGCAGAAAAACTCCTCTGCACTCTCGTGAACTAGGAAAGCCGACCAGTCTTCGGAGGTAAATTCTGCGAGGTCACGCTCTTTGAGCCATTCCACCGCGGCGAGGAGGTCCTCTCTAGAAAGTGGCGTCTTATCCTCGACATCCTCGACCCCATAACTCTGATTTCAAATCCACTCAACGAGAACCAAGCATTTCTCTTCGACATTTGTAGTCATGAATAGAGGTACTTCCAAATCGAACAACTTCAACAATTCGGTACACTGGCATGATGCAGCCCTTTTTGTGTACCATGCGGTGCGTTAGTTTACCGAAGCGCGAATCCTGATTGAACAGTGGCGTGTTTAGTGCAATACAGTGCGCTAGGCTACAGACCGCCCGCGCCCGAAACCTTCATCATGGGACCTCTAGGATTGCTCCGAAACCCCAATCCGCCCCGCAACCCTCGACCAAGAGGCCTAAGACCTCACACAGCCAGCGGTGTCACTCGCAGGGGCAGGTCCTTCGGGTATTACCAATGGATTGTCAATCCGTGAGCCTATTGCGTCTGCCATTCATAGAGCTCGCACGGGAAGGTGGAGTCGAAATCCTCCGGCAAGAGAACGACGCCGTCGTCGTAGCGGGCGTTGTCGGTGTATTCAGTATATCGGCGCTGGCGTTCTTTGCCTTCAAACGCTGCTGGCGCAGTGCATCAGTCGCCTGAAGGCCCCAGCGTTCGCTTTTCCAGTGGAACATCAGCAACTTCAAAAGCTTTGGTGCGTCGGCATATTCTCACACCACACTCAAACACGTTCAAGTTTGCAGCTCTTTATGACTCCGGAGCGGTTCTCAAGTTTATTTGTTCGAGTCGGTTTCGAACGATGAGGAAGGCCTTGACCATCGTTACAATCAGCCAAGATGTCTTAAATCAGCAATCCATATTCCAGGACCAAACCACAACTTTGCCCCTCTGTCTCAACCCTCTCAGTCGCACGATTCGCGCAGAGTGTTGTGGCTCTTTCATTTGAGGATGTCTCATGCGAATAACATTTTTGACTTGTGTCGCGGCCGGATTCGGACTTAATGGGCCGGACTTGTCCAAGTCGGGTTTTCTTCACAAGCCGAGAACACACTGAGGAGTCACGGAGAGAAGAGGCCCCCTGTCCAAAATCCAGAATCAAGACTTTGGAGATGATTCTTATCTCCTTTTGAGGAATAGGGCATATTCCGAGGAGGAATTGCAATGATTCGACGTTCGGTGACCGGAGTTCTGGCGGTGCTGGCCCTGCTGCTGCCCGTCAACCTCGCTGCGGATATGGTATTTGCCGTGGTGGGGGAAGAGGGAGAGCCTTTCGAGACGTTTGCGGAAGCGTGGGTCGCCGCGGAGCGATCCGGACGGAGGGTGGAGGCGAGGGACATCGCTTCACCACCTGCGACGTTCCGCAAAGTTGAGGGTCCCTTTAATCTGACCGAGTATGGTGTAAATCCCGGAGCGAAGAGAGAGCTTCCGGCTTTCGAAAGCGATGTTCCCTTTACACCGGCTTTGCTGGATCGTGACCCGCAGTCGCTGTCCACGAACGAACTGATCGCTGTGGGCTTCGACGCTCCCCGCAACCCGGAGGGCATTCCCGCGCTTCAGAGTTTTCTGCGAAACAACCCGAGCCATCCCAAGCGGCAACTGGCAAACCTGCGTCTGGCTCGTCGTTTGATGGGTCGAAAGGACTTCGAGGGCGTGCGCACCGCGTTGGCGCAGGTGTCCGCCAACGGGTCCGCCTCGGAGAAGGCGATGGCGGAAGTACTGACAGCCTACACGAAGCTGTATCAGGAATCCTACGCGGACGCGTACACGGAGTTCTGTACGGTGGCTTGCAACACGACACTGAGCGATGACATCCGCATCGATGCGATGCGGCGTGCCGCGGGAGCGGCCTATGCGGATCGTAACCTGGTGGAGGCGTTTCGTTCCTACAGCCAGTTGAAGGAGGCTCCCGTTTCCAACGCACTGAAGGCGGAAGCGGCGAAAGAGCTGGCGGGTCTGGCCTTCGAGATCAAGTCAATCAAGGGAGAGGGTGACTGGGAGGAAGTCCGTGCGTACTGCCAGCGGGCAAAGGCGATGCCGGGAGCCTCTCGGGCGATTCAAGCGACCTGCGAGTTGATGTATCTGGAAACGTTCTTCAACGAGGAGCGCTTCGATGAATGCCTGACGCTCGCGGAGACGTTCATCGGCGAGTACTCCGACATCCGCCGGGAGTGGATTCTTGCGAAGGTGTGGAAGGGTGTGTGTTTGGCAAAGCTGGGACGCTTTGTCGAGGCGGAGCAGGCACTTTCGCCTCTTCTTTCTGAAACGGTTGCCGCTGACGAGAAGTTTGGCGGGCAGGAGCCGCTGGCGAAAGCGGCCTACTGGCTGGCCTGGCTGGCGATGCAGCAGGGTGACATGATCGCCCGCGACCGGTATCTGACGTTCCTTGAGACAAACCATCCCGAATCTCCCGAGTACCTGCAAAGCGGGTGGATTCGCGACGCCGTCGTTCCGGCCTCGAACTGATCTCTTAAATTCCGCCCCCGACATAATCGACCGTCCAGGAAAGGACTTGTACGATGTTTTCGCTGACTGCTTCTCTTCGCGGAATCACGCTCGCCGCGATATCCAGTGTCTTGCTGGCGGCGCCGCTGCAGGCCGGATGGGTTGTGAATCCCCTCGGCGGCAAGGTTCAGTTCACTTCGGATGAATACTACGTCTACGAGTCCGACGGCTCGATCACCGTGCAGGTGGAACGGGTGGACGGAACCGACGGGTGGGCGTATGTGGACTATGCCACGGCCAACGACACCGCCGTTTCCGGAAGTGACTACACGTCGCAGTCGGGAACGTTGGAATGGTGGCCCGCATCGTCGACCACTCACTCCGTTGTTATCCCCATCGCGAGCGATGGAGTTCCCGAAGGTGACGAGTCCTTCACCATCACGCTTTCCGATCCAACGCATGGCGTGGCCCTGGGCGATCCCGTCACGGCAACGGTTTACATTGTGTCGACGGAAGGTCCGGAACTCCCGAGCGTTGTCTTTGCGGATCAGCTCTCCAGTCTTGGTCTTGGCGTGAAGATCCTTGGCCCCGGCGCGAACGCGCAGGCGGGCTTTGCGATGTCGGGCATTGGAGATTACAACGATGACGGTCTTGAAGATTTTGCCATCGGCGCTCCCTACAGTGCGACGGGTGCCGTTGGTGGTCGTGCGTATGTCCTTTATGGTTCAACGGACCGGTTTGGTGGAGCGGGCTCGGTGACTCTGGGCACGGGTCTGGAGGCGTCGGGTTTTGGATTCCAGATCAGTGGCACAAGCACGTCGGACAAACTGGGATTTCGTGTTGAAGGCGGCGGGGATTTTGACGGCGACGGCAAGCCGGACCTGCTCATCGGAGGAGAGGAAATCAACGTCGGCCAGCACATCGTTTACGGTGGTTCCGTGGGTGCAAACAGGAACCTGGGAACGACACCGCTCTCACCATCGGAGGGAGTGCATATTGTTCCGGGAACGACAACGGTCAGCCCGCCTCCGCGACTGGGTGCGATTGTAAATGCCACGGACGGCCACAGTGAACTGCTCGTTGGAGAATATCCCCGTGACGTCGACGACAACGGTAACGCGACGATCGAAACGGATGAGCAGGGACGGGGACAGGTTCATGTTGTCAGTGCCGATGCGGTTTCCTCCGGCGTTCTCGATCTGAACGCGCTTCAGTCTCATGGCGGCTTCAACGGCGCCT
>JANQSL010000212.1 GCA_028284075.1 Candidatus Sumerlaeia bacterium
AACAACGCCCCCACCTGGGCTACCGCAACAGGGGCAAACGACCCCTCGACACCATCAAACAACACGCCAAAACTGTACGTGATGAAGGTTAGTCTTACAATTGATGTCGTATCGCCAAAGACAAAGCATCAGTTCGGCCGGCATGTGGCCGGCTTGGGACATCTGCGACGTTTGCCGCATGATTCGTTCACTTTTTCGGGAACGATCCGCCGCAATGTCTTCTTCGGTTCCTACTGGCGCGACGATGAACACGTTCTTGCAGGGACAGGGACTTTCGTTCTGAAGATCATCGCCCATTCTCGCGAACTGCGCGGCCATTGCATCTGGTATGACGGTCTTCTTGAAGACGTGTGGAATTCGTCGTACGTCTGGCGTCGCTCTCCTTCCGGCTCCTGATTTGTTTCGCGCGGGAACCGTCCGGACTTCCCGATCGGCGGTTTCAGTCACTTCTCCTTTCTTGTTTGCCGTTTACCGTATTTCGGCTATGTTGATGCCGGTGTCGACTCGGGTTCGCGCAAGAGCTTTCCGCCGCAGGCGGTCTCCCGAGAAAGACTCTGGCGCGCGTCTCCACGGCATCCGGTCACGACGCCGTGGTAAACAACAACAAAGAAAGGAGACTTACCATGTCAAAACAACCGATCCACAAGATCCAGTACGGGCGCGTATCCGGCGCCGTTTGGGAGAACGAAGGCCAGGACGGAAAGTTCAATTCCGTCACCTTCGAGCGATCCTACAAGGACGGCGATGAGATCAAGAACACGTCCAGCTTCGGTCTGGGCGCCGATCTCTCGAATCTGGAGCGCGTGATCTTCGACCTGAAGGTCTGAAACGCCGCTCAGCGCCAGCGGTAAGACGCATTCGCCGCCCGGGCTTCGGTCCGGGCGGTTTTCTTTTTCACGAAACCACAGAGAGGAACTTATGACACGAGACAAAGAGACAGATCGCCGGGAACTGGCCCGGCTCATTCAGCAGCCACCGAAGTTCGAACTGGGGCAGGTGGTCGCGACGCCGAACGCGCTGGAAACCATCACGCACGAGGAGATAGCGAGGGCCCTCACCCGCCATCACCGAGGCGACTGGGGCGAGTGCTGCCAGGAGGACGCCGCCACAAACGACCGTGCGCTTCAAGAAGGAGCACGGTTGTTCTCCGTGTATCGGACCCGGAACGACGTGAAGTTCTGGATCATTACGGAGGCGGACCGATCCGTCACCACGGTGCTGCTGCCGGAGGATTACTGATGGCGGAGGAAAAACCGAACACACGAATCGAGTACCTTTATCGGGACGCCGGCAACTTCAAGGCCTACGGCAAGGTGGGGTCGTCCGCGGCCGCATTCGGTTCGAGGATCTGAAGCCACACCTCGACGAGGGGATTTACTTTCTGCCTCAGCTGGTCGGCTTTCCGATCCTCCGGATTCCCGGATGCGACGAGGATCCGGAGATGGACCACCCCTGGCACGAACTTCAGCCGGAGAACGTTCGCTCGACAAGCGAAGTCCCGACACTTGCCACGTCATCCGCTCAGCTCAGCGAGGATTTCCACAACGCATCGATTCATCACTGGGCGCTCGAGGACAGTCGACAGCATCGAGATAGCTGAGAACACCGGGCTTGATACATTCTTTGCTAGCAGATGATATCTTGATCGACATCTGGAGACATGATAGGTTTCACGGATGTCCAATACCCCTTCAACGAAGGAAGATCGTTACGTCCTGTTCGACGAGGGCAATCATGCCGAGCTTCCTGCTCTGCTGGCAGGTGGATGGCCTCGCAGCACGCTCACCCGTGTCTTCGAAAAGTCTACTGTTCGAGACGGCGAGCCCGTGACCATGAAGTGGGAAGTGATGGCCACTGAAAAATATGGCCCTCCCACGGATCGTGACTCCGATATCTACTATGCCCTCGTGCTTCTTTCCAAAGAACGCGGGTGGCCGCGGCAGCTTTGGTTTTCACTCTACGAGATCTTGGAGATTCTTGGATGGAGCCACGGTGGTTCATCCTACTTCAATGCCCGCGAGAGCATCGAGCGGCTCGCCACTCTGCGCGTGAAGTCCACGAACTCCTTCTACGACATCGCGACCCGATCCTATCGGGACGAGGTTTGGGGGTTCATCGAAACCGCATCTCTTCCCACGAAGGAACGCGTTAAGGATCGCTCTGAACCCGTCAACTTCATCGTTTGGAACGAACACTTCTTCCAGAGCTTTACCGGAGGTTACAAACTTCCCATGAACTGGACAGCCTACCGAGAGCTCGACCGGCCCGTCTCGAAACGTCTCTATCCGATTCTCAACAAGCGCATCGGTAACTCGGGTAGGGTATGGGCTGTTGACATCAAGGAGCTTGCTCATACACATCTTGGTATCTCTAAAACAAGGGACACACCCGCCCGGATCCGCGAGGTTCTCGATCCCGCCATCGACGAAGTGAAGCAAAAGGATGGTGATGTGCTCCAGAGGAGCTGGTTTCGGAAGCGAGGGCGGGTTACAAAAGTCTTCTTTCAGCCCTCAAAAGGAAAGAAGGAACAGAATACTGCAAGCACAGGAACAGACCTGTTGAAGCAGTTGCAGCGACGTTTGTTCGGCTCCAATGGCAGCCGCCCGCGACCCGAGCATGTCAATGTCGTTGAATCTTTGGTCACCAGGCATGGAGAGGATATATGGCCAGCGTTTCTCGACTGGGTGGAGGAATACCGTAGAAACGAATGGCCCGCATTGTCTTCCGTCGGTGGTGCACTGACACTTATCGGCCGGTTCGAGGAAGTGTGGGAGGAAATTGCCGCGAAGAACCGCGAGCGAAGGCGGAAAGACTGGATACATTATATCAAGGAGCAGGATGAGCGCATGGAGTCGGAGCA
>JANQSL010000220.1 GCA_028284075.1 Candidatus Sumerlaeia bacterium
ATTCGCGCCGGCCGAGGGAGGGCATGTGATTGATGTTCAGGCCGGTGAGATGCTGACGCGTGCCGGCACGCATGAAACGCGTCTTCGAGCGCCGGACCAGAAAGCGCTCATCGGCGAGAATCTTTCGGAGAACGGGTATGAACCGGTCGAGACCCCCTTTGAAAGCCTTGCCGCCGGAGAAGGCAAGATCGTCAGCGTAACGAGTGTAATCAGCCTCAAACTGTTTCGCAAGCCCCGCCAGGCGCGCATCCAGACGAAAGCAAATGGCATTGGCAAGAGCGGGCGACGTGGGTGCGCCCTGGGGAAGATGACGCCGTGTAAAACCCGTGCCGTCGGCGGCAGTGCAAAGCAGTGAAAGCAAATGCGCCACCGGCGGTGGATAACCGAGCCATCGGAAGAACGCACTCACCCGTGGCTTGTGAATGGAGGGAAAGAAATCGGCAATATCGCAGGCAAGAACAATGGCTTTGCCAGTATGAACAGCTGCATGATTTCCGATGTCGCGACCCTTGCGGAAGCCGGTGGTGGCGGAATGCACGGGAACTTTGTCCAGAATTTCGCGAAGAATCTTTCGCTGAACGGCCTTCAATCGCGGTTTGGGCACGAGAAGAATGCGCTCACCGCCGCCACGCTTCGGAACACGCCGAACGTGATAGTTGAGAAGCCTTCGAAAGGAATCGGTCCGCGGCTGATGAGCCGCCAGTAACTGCAGGTCATCGGGGTCACAGAGCTTTGCCAGTTCTCCGAAACCCGACAGTTCAAGCCACTGCCACAACTGATCCGGCGTATCGAGCAGCGGTATCTTCCACCGCGCTCGTTTGTCGGGACCGGGATCCGTCAGGAGACGCCGAACGCGAAACGGTACATGACCTCTTTCCCCCGTTAACGGATTAAAATCCCCTCCGAGAATCGGCTTCATCGACTTGAAGGGCCCCGGCGCCAGCAATGGCTTCGGGCCCTGCAGCTTCTTCCGACGGCACTGCAAAAGTGCAAGAACAAGAACAAACAGAATCAGGAAGCCGGAACAGCCGAGCAAGAGCTTGAGAAAGGTCACGGACTGTTCCCTGTACCACTGCGTTCGAGATTATTCGAGGTGGTGCGCCCTGCAAGTGCCCGCGCTACGACTGTCACGAAGAGCGTGCCTCTTGGGGACAGTCGTGGTCGTGAAACGGCTGGAAATGTGCCTGCCCGGGGTAACCCCGGACGTTCCTTTCGGAACTCCAGGACGCACCCGCCTCGAAACCTCTTACATGGTCGGCATCGCACTGCCGACGGTTTTGCGCTGACCGCCGCCGCTTCCTCCGGTTCCTCCGCCACCGCCCGGAGCCGCCGATGCCATACCAAACTGACGACGCATTTCCTCGGGCTTCTTGGCGTTCATCAGCGCTGTGTCACGAGCAATGATGCGACGAGTGGCCAGTTCGGAAAGACTGCGGTCCATGGTCTGCATGCCGAACTTGGTGCCCGCTTCCATGAAGGCGGGAATCTGGTGGGTCTTGCCTTCGCGAATCATGTTTCGCACGGCGTCCGTTCCGACGAGAATCTCCAGCGCGGCGATTCGTCCCGGTTGAATGGTGGGCAGCAGCCGTTGGCAAAGAATTCCCTCGATCACACCGGCCAGCATAATGCGGATCTGCTCCTGCTGGTGAGGGGGGAACACATCGATAATACGGTCGACGGTCTGAACCACATCGACGGTATGCAGTGTGGAGAAGACCAGGTGGCCCGTTTCCGCGGCCGTCACGGCGGAGGAAATGGTCTCAAGGTCACGCATTTCGCCGACGAGAATAACGTCCGGGTCCTGACGAAGCGAATACTTCAGCGCGTCAGAGAACGAGACCGTGTCTTCGTTCACTTCGCGTTGCTCAATGAGGGCCATCTTGTGAGAGTGAAGATACTCGATGGGGTCCTCGATAGTGATGATATGCTGCGCCCGCTCGCGGTTGATCACGTCTATCATCGAGGCAAGCGTCGTGGACTTTCCCGAACCGGTGGGGCCGGTGACGAGTGTCAGGCCGTTGGGACGGCGGCTGAGCATGTTGAGGATTTTCGTGGGGAGGCGGAGTTCCTCGAAGGACATGATCTTCTGCGGAATGGTACGGAAGGCGGCGGCGACACTGCCGCGCTGGAAGTGGGCGTTCACACGGAAACGCGCCAGGTCGGTGACGCTGAGGGAGAAATCGAGGTCTTTGTTTTCCTCGAACTTTTGTTTCTGAATGTCGGTCAGAATGCCGTAAACGAGACGCCGCGTGTCGGCAGGCGACAGAGGCGGGTGATCCATGTTCGCCAGAGATCCGTGGACACGGATCACAGGCGGACGGCCCACGCAGATATGAAGGTCGGACGCGCCGCCGTTAACGGCGATGCGCAGCATTTCAGTGATATCAAGCACGGAATGGCTCCTTTTGCCAGGACGCGGGGCCGGACGCGCCCGTTCGCTCTCGACAGGGCCCAAAAGAGGAAATCGGCGATCAGCAGATAACGGACTCTCTTTCCGGTCAACCGGGAAGAGGGAGGAAATCCCGTGTGCTCATCGAATTCCGGGTTTCTCATGCGCTTGCAGATGACTGTAAGCAAACCACTTGGCTCCTTCCGTCCCGAAGGCATTGCCCGGTCTTGCCCTCTGGTCCGGAGCGGGTATTCAGTGGCTGAATCGGAGGGTTTGTGACATGCAGCGTTTTCTCGTTTTTATCGTGCTTTGTCTGGGGCTCGCCGCTTCAGCCAAAACGGAACCCGGCTCGTCTGTTAATGCGGAGCCGGACTCTCTTGTGGTCATGACGTACAACATCAAGGTCGGCCTGGGGGAGTCGGGCCTGCCGGCACCCAAGGATCCACGGCCGACGCTGGAGCGCATCGCGGAGTTCATCCGGAGTGAGAACGCGGATCTCGTTCTGCTGCAGGAAGTCGACCGTTTCATGAAGCGATCGCGCGAGCTGGATGAGGTGGCGATTCTCGGTGAATTGACGGAAATGCGAACAGCGTTCGCTCCGGCGATCACAGACGGCGAAGCGGAGTACGGGATTGCAGTACTCAGCCGGATGCCGCTGGAGAACGTGCGCGTTGTGAAGCTGCCGCGGATTGATTATGCGGAGACTCATCCAACGGTGCCGGGCTGGTTCTCGGAACAACGCATGGTCCTCGTCGTGCGGGTTGAGAATGGTGTCACCGCCATCAACACTCATCTGGGTCTGACAAAGGAACAGCGCCTGCAACAAACGGAAGCCATTGCTGAAATTGTCGAAGAGGAACGGGAGGCCGGACGAGCGGTCATTGTGGGTGGAGATCTCAATGCGGAACCGGATGCAGCGGAGCTGTTGCCGCTGCGTCGTCTGCTGCGGGACGTTTTCCACGATCATCGGCAGGAAAGCGGACTTCTTTCAGATATGCCGATCCGAACGCGGTACACGTTCCCCGCCGGCGATCCGAACCGGTGCATTGACTATCTTTTTGTGGATGCAGACACGTTCGATGTGGAGGAAGCGAAGGTTCCCGGGATTACTCTGAGCGATCATCTGCCGGTCACGGCAAGGCTTGGCCGAAGGTAAGGGATGAGAACATTCCGAACTGTTTTCCTTGGCATGAGCCAGGGCTCGTGAAACCACAGCGGCAGGAGAGAAGTTGACTGATTTGAGTTCTTTGCCGTCCATGACACGACCCGGATTTCATCCTGAATGCCGCCACTACTCAGGCTACAAGCCCTGTCCAAAGGGCGGTGATCACTGCGATCAGTGCGGTCCGGAGGATTTGCGAGGCACGGAGATCCTCATCATCAAACTGGGAGCAATGGGGGATGCACTCCGCAGCAAGTGTCTGCTGACAGGCCTGAAAAGGCGGTGGCCGCAATCATGGATCACATGGCTGACGCATCCAGGCAGTGAAGCGATCGTGGGCGATCCGCTGGTGGATGAAGTCCGCGTGTTGAACACGGAAGGGGTCCTCGCACTGGAAGGCCGCCGCTTTGATGTGCTGCTTTGTCTGGACAAGGATGCGGCGGCACTGGCACTGGCACGGAAGCTGAATGCGGAGTTGAAACTCGGTTATGCGCCGACGGCACATAACACGGTGGATGTCTGGAACAAGGGGGCGGAGTATGCGTTGCGGCTTGGGTTGTCGAACGAAGCCAAATACCGCGAGAATCGGCTGAGTCATCAACGAATTCTGTATCGCATGGCGGAGATGGAGTACGACAATGACGAGTACGGTCTGTCGGTCGGTGATTCGTCGCGTATCGCCGCGGATTCGCTGTTTGCGAAACTCAAGGTTCCCGCAAACCGCCCTGTGATTGGTATCAATACGGGGTGTGGCCCGGTGTTTGAGACGAAGGCATGGACTGTGGAGGGCTTCGTGCAGCTGATCAACAGTTTGGGTGCTGCGGGTGATGTATCACTTGTGCTGTTGGGGGGACGGCTGGAGGAGCCGTTGCATTGTGAGTTGATGACGGCATGCGGCAACCTGACGGGAAAAACGCTTTTTGACAGCGGAAACTTCAATTCTCTGGAGGATTTCTTCGCCATTGTCGGCAAGTGCGATGTCGTGCTTTCTTCCGACAGTCTCGCGATGCATGTGGCCATTGCATTGAAGAAACATGTGGTCGCGTTTTTCGGCCCGACCTGCGAGCAGGAAATCGACCTGTTCGGACGCGGTGAAAAGATTGTGACCGATTACGGCTGTTCTCCCTGCTATCTGAAACGCTGCGATGTCCGGCCCTCCTGCATGCAGGCCATGACGGCGGAGAGTGTCGAAGCGGCGGTGAGGCGAGTCCTTGCAAGCCGTCAGCCTGTCGAGCGGACCGGCACTTGAGCGTGATGGGTGACAACACGGAACCACAGGATCAGGCGCAGGACAGCCAAACTCCCGCGGTAACGGTCGCGAGGCGGATAAACTGGTTCCTGATCGCGTTGTTGCCGGTCATTGCGGTGCTGCTCTTCGTGGGCTACCAACCGATCGAGCGCAGTTCCGCGGCAATGCGCTATCCGTTTCAGCTGGATCGGGAAGAGGGATTTCTTCTCCAGCAGGCGATTAACATCGCGCGGGGCGAAACGATCTATCCCTCGATCGATGACTATCCATACACTGTTGGAAACTATCCTCCGGTTTATCCCGCGCTGATGGCGGGAATGATGATGTTCGCTCCGCCGGGGCTGCCCATCGGACGCGCGGTGGTTCTTCTCTCGGTCCTGGTCATTGTGGCGGCACTGAGCAACATTGTGATCCGCGAAACGGGACGAGTCACACCGGCCATTCTGGCGGTCGGACTGTTTCTCGCAACGTGGGACCTGAATGACTGGATCGCATACGCGCGAGTTGATTTGCCGGCCATTGCGTTCGGCATGGCGGGACTGGCGGCAGTCACGTCGCCAAAACGTCATGCGGGCATGGTGCTCGGCGTGTTGCTGTTCACCCTGGCATTCTTTACCAAACAGACGCAGGTGATTGCTCCGACGTCGGTTGTTCTGGGTTTGCTGTGGGCGAAAAAGGGAAACCGCGCGGGTTTCTTTTCAGTTCTCATGGTGTTTGCGTGCGCAACGCCGCTGTCAGTTCTCAACATTTTCACGGGTGGAGAGTTTCTGCGGCACACGGTTGCATACAATGCAAACGCAATGGACTGGGATCAGTTGACGAAGGTGTGGATTCCGTTTCTCTGGGTCTGGTCGAAGTTTCCGATCATCGCAATGGTTCTGTTGCTCATACCTTTTGTCTGGGCGCGAATTGCGGGAGGAGAGAAGCGTTTCCCCCCTCCCCCGCACGGTGCGGGAACGGAGGTGCTTGCGGCGGCCGTCGCGTTTGCGGGACTGAGCGGCCTGTCCATCATCACAACGGCAAAGGCGGGTGCGGCGGTGAATTACCTGCTGGAGTTTCGCGCGGCGAGCGCGCTGCTCGTGGGGCTTCTGGTCGGGCGTCTTGCAAACATTGCCGAAACGGAAGGAGTCGGTTTGAAACGGCCGGTACAGGCGATACTGGGTGCTGCCGTTGTGTTGCTCTGGATCCATGCCGGCTCGTTTTTTCTCAACCACAGCGCCAGCGCTCCTGTTCCACGTTACAAGCTGATGTCCCCGGGACCGGGTGAACACGAGGGTGAGCTGCTGGGTTATTTGTTGATCGCTGTTCAGGATACACCAGGCGAGGTCTTGTGCGAGGAACCGATATTCACAATCCTTGCGGGCAGGGAAGTGCTCTATCAGCCGTTTATTATGGCACAGCTCGCGCGGGAGGGAATATGGGAGCCCGGTGAGTTTCTGATGGATCTTCACAGTCAGCGATTCAGTCTGATTGTGACAACACAGGATCTGGAAAGCGATGGTCCCTTTGCGGGTTTCACGGACGATATGCGTGCCGCGATTCTCTCGACGTATGAACTGGAGGGAACAATCGGGCAGTATTATCTTTATCGCCCGGCGGGCTCGTTGAGAAAAACATTCACACCGCTGCTGGCAAGCGCCCGGCCTTTGTAACACCGGAGCCTTAACCGTTTTTCAATTGAGCCAGGTGTTGACGTGCCTTTTCGCAGGAATCGGCGGACTGGCGCGCGTCTTTCTCCGCAACGGCGATGTATCGCTCCCAGGCATCGATGGTTTCCCGGCAAGGCCCCCTGAGTCTTTCGGTGACGACCGCCAGGTTGTAAAAGTTGCCGGCCATTTCAGGGTCGAGCCGGGTTCCGTAGTAGAACATCAGACGCGCGGTCTCGATGTTGCCGTTTTCGAATTCGATGCTTCCCTCCATGAACAAGCCTTCGGCGGCAGTGGTGTCGCGGAGACGAAAGGCGATCTTGAGAAGGTGACTGAACCTGGGAGCCCAGGACATGGGCAAGACAACTCGATGGGAATCAATTCCGCGGCGGGCCGTCCGGCGGAGGCTCGTAGGGGCTTGGCGGCTCAATCTGAGGAATGATCAGATCGTCAAGGTAGAGATCTTTTTCGAGAAGGTACCGGAACTGGTTCCGCTCGCAGTCAGCCCATTGCTGATCGGTCATGAACTGCTCGACGCGCTGGAAACTGCCGGTTTCGACAAAGACTTCCCGCAGTTCGCGGTAGCGATCCATGCTGAGGTAGCAACGGTCTGCAGGACTGGTGGCACAGCCCAGGAGAACGGAACCCGCAAAGAGCGGCAGGAAAATATGCCTCGCAAGCTTCATACTTCCGGCAGTCGGCACGGGGATTTCAGGTGAGGCAATCGTTTCTTGAAGAACGCCCGTCCGGGTTTCCGGACGGGCGCGAGGCAAAGAGGTGAGGCAGGGTACCTAGTTATTCGAATAACTGACTTCATGCCATTTGTTGGCGAGAAAGATCAGCTCAAGAATGTCGCCATTGCCAAGCACTCTGACGCTGGCGGCGAGGTTGACGTTGTCTTCGTCGTAGAAGGTCACGGTCTGATTCGTTACGAATACGGTCAAGCGCTGCCCAACCAAGCCATTGGGAAGATAGGCATCGGCTGTTCCACAGACGACACTTTCCCGATTAACGCCAACATCTTCAGTCGCTTTAATATAAAGTACGGGACGATCAATGGGAAAGTCATCCCCGAGGCAGGCTTCAGCCTGCACTATAGCAATGGGATCATGAACGAGCCGATCGGCAATCTCGACGGATGCTTCCGCGCGCAGGCCGGCGTACTTGTTGGCTTCCACCAGACCTGTCTTGCGGCCGTTTGTCGTGGCGGCACCGGAGGACTCGAGAAGAATACCGGTGGATTTGGCCGTGAAGTCCGCGACGCTTGCAGTTGCGGTGCCCGATCCGATACGCCGCTCCGGATAGTGAATGCGCACACCATGGAAACTGTCCATTTCCGTATTGTTGGAAACGCCGGTGGCTTCAGCGGTCCGCATTCTGACATCGAGACCGATGACCTTCTCCGCCTCAACACCGTGAGCTCCGTCCGAGCCTTCGCCGTTCATCAGATCCACCTGGATGCCAACGGAGTCACCGCTCACCACGAGAGGTGAATAACCGGTGGTGTCCGCATCCAGTTCAACAATGCTGCCCGCACCAACCAAAGTGCTGAAGAGCCCCGATTCATACGGGAACGGGGGAGTTTCATCGCTGAAGTCGCGGCAACCCACATAGGCTGTAAAGCCAAACAGAGCGCTCCGCAATGGACTCATGCCCATGTTGCTGTAGATGGACGTGGGCTGCTCCGCAATGGAACTGGCCGTGAGACCGACTTCGCTGACCTGTTTTCTTGTCGATGTCTTGAGATATGAGATAAACTGCCCAACAACATTGGCCGCGTTGTTGGAGGCGGTTCTCTCGTCCACATGATACACTTCAAAGGCGGTGAAATAGGGAGCGGTATCGGCTCCAGCGATACCGTCCCGGTCTTCCGTATTCGTCAAACGATCCGCAGCGAAATTGAGTGATCGAAGTTGGCTTGCATCAATCATGAAGTCCGAACCGGATGCGCCGGATGCATTAAAGGCGTCACCGCCACTCCATCCGTTCTGCGTCGTGTCGGCGTTCAGGGTGATGGGGAGAGCGAGGCTTAAGGCGGCTGCCGCCAGCGTGAACCTGCTCAACGGGTGTGTTGTATTGGAATGCATGAGAATACTCTCTCCTCCGTGGGTTTCGGGAATCGGAGGATGGTGGGTTTTCAAACCACCGGTTGTCGAAGAAGTTGAGCTGCGCAGCCTTCTCCCGGGATCACCTCTTCTCAGAGCTTCAGGGTTGCACAAAACGCATTTGTTGTGCAAGTCTAAAAGCAAATAATTGTATACACTTGCGTGTATTGACTTTAGAATGAGCGACTGTCGTTGCCTCCACGTGATGCGATTCCGAAAGTCACCGCATGCAGCAGTCGTTATCCGTACATAAACCTTTCAAATGGAATGAGTTACTGCCGGTGGCGGGTGTCTTCCTTCTGTTGATGGTGCTGTTCCATGGTGGAGCGGTGTACGGTACACTGGTTTTTTGTGGCGGCGATATTATCAACCAGGATCATCCCCTGCGGCAGTATTGGCTGAGGGAGGGGTTCCTGACGGGCTGGTACTCGGCGAGTTTTTCCGGCTATCCGTTTTTTGCGAACACCCAGGCGGGTGTGTTGTATCCGCCGAACCTGCTGTACTGGATCGGCCTGCCGGTGGAACGGGCAACGACGTGGCTGATGCTGTTGCATTCGCTGGGGGGCGCTCTGGGGTTTTATGCGCTTGCAAGAGGCTGGATGTCGCGGCTGGCAGCGCTGCTGCCGGGGTTTCTGTGGCTCTGCGGCGGTTATCAGATTCTGCGTTATACGAACGGTGTGGTGATTTTCACGTTCGGGATGAACTGGATTCCGTGGATGTGGCTGGCGGCGGAACGGTGCGGACCTGGCGCAAGGCGATGGACGATTCTGCTGGGACTGCTGGGAGCGATGCAGTTTCTCGCGGGCGCGCCTCAGCTCGTGCATATCACATGGGGCGGTTTGCTGATATGGCTGACGGGACGGACTGTTTTCATGAAGTCCTGGCGGGATCGGGGACTGCTCGCGGCGCATGTCGCGGCTGCTGTCGTTCTGATGGTGGTCATTGTGTTTCCGCAGCTGTATGCATCCTGGGAGTTCAGTTCTCTGGGTGCGGGGCGCGGTGCTGACGGCAACTGGTCGTACATTGCCCAGGATTCTTTCAGTCCACGCCTGTTGATTGCGATTCTGCTGCCGACGTTCTTCGACATTGGCAATGCGGAGATGACCTACTGGGGAGGAACGACGGGTTATCTGGAAACAAACGTCTACATCGGTGTGGGCGCTTTGTTGCTCGCACTGTTTGGTTTTGTGTTTGTTGCCACCGGCATTCTCAAACGCACGCATGAGAACGGTGTTCACAAGACGATGCTGCGACTGAGTACGGCATCGATCGTTCTTGCGATTTCGGGGATGTTGATTGCATTCGGGCGTCACTTTTTCCTGTACCGCCTGTTGTTCGATTTCGTTCCGGGCTTCGACATGTTTCGTGTCCCTTCGCGGTGGCAGTTGTGGTGGGTCGCTCCCGCAATTCTATTCAGCGGTTTCGGTCTTCAGGCCCTTCTTGATGCTGCGGGTGAAGGCATACAGAGCCGCACCGGCCGAAAGACGCTCATTATCTGGGGAGCTGTGTTCGGTGCGGGGACCCTGGCTTGCGCCGCTTTAAGAATCGCAACACCGGCGTTGCTCGGTTTTTTTGAATTCCATCTGGTGGAGCGATTCCACATGTCTCAGTCGCTCGCGGACGCGGCATGGCACCGGGCCGAACGGGCCGGCGAATGGGCTCTCGGGATTGTGGCGATCACCGGCGTTGTGGGGACGGCCATTATTCTGCGGCCAACGGGACGAAACGCGCTGCTGCTGGCGCTGGCGCTGGTGTTCGTAACGGATCTCCGGCTTTTCTGGACGCCGTTCACTCGAAACATTCCGACGGATATTCCAGGGCCGGAACTCCCGACAGAATCACCCTATCACCGAATCAAGGCATCGGAATACTCAAGCTACTTTCATCCGGAAACGGAAATTCTCAACCGGCTTCACGACAATCAAAAGGGAAGGCTGTTTTTCACGGACAGTCTTTATCACTACGGTGTGGACGAGTTTGTTCGTGAACTCTATGCGGATCGCCCCGCGGAGGCGGGCATCGCGTCGATGAGAGGTTATTACCCGCTGCTGCTCCGGTCCTACGTGGACGACTTCTTTGCCGTCGCGTATGGTGAAGAGATGGACCGGCCTCCGCCGGGAGCCTTTCTCGCGTGCCCGCTGATCATGAACCGATGGCCTCTGGACGCTTACAATGCGGACCAGGTGTTGCGCTTCCGGACGCCCAAAGAACCGCCGCAAAACACGGATCAGCTTCGCAGCGCCGGACTCGAGAAAATCGATGAGTTCGGGTACAGCGGCGAGTACGGCACATTCATTCTTGAACGCTGGGAGAACCCCCGTGCCGCAGGCTGGGCGTGGCTGTCATCACAGAGCGAGTGGCCGGGTCTTGATGACCGCGTTGAGAACGTGACACTGGAAAACGTCGAGCGGGACGCGGACCATACGGCGTTCGATCTGACGGTTCCCGTTGATGTTTCAGGAGACGTTTTTCTGCACTTCGCGGAGGTCGCCTACCCGGGCTGGACAATTTTGATTAACGAGGAGCCGGTGGCGGAAGGCCGTTCGGTCAGAATGAACGCGGCGCCTGGTGAAACCCTTCGAGTCGAACGACAATTCGCTCTGCCGGGCCCAACGCGCCTTGGCCTTCCGGTTGCCGGAGCAGCGGTTGTTGCGGCACTCGTGGGGCTCTTTCTTCCGCAACGCAAACGCCGTCAGGAGACGAGACCGGCTGTGTAGAACCCGGAGGACGAACTCTCTGTCCGGGCTCTTGCGAGATATTCGACAACAATGAGGGCCTGATCGTCGTTCGGACTGCGAGAGCCGCCAAAAAGGCGGTTTTCAAGGGAAATGGCTCGCGCCATGGCGTCCACGGAGGTGTGGGCATTGGCTCGCACAGTGTGCATGAGATTGTGAACACCCCACTCCTGGTGCGATGCGTTGAGGCGTTCCGTAATGCCGTCGGTGTAGAGAAGAAGTTTGTCGCCGGGATTGAGCTGGAAGCGAACGGGCTCAAATTCGAAGTCCGGCAGGATGGCCAGAGCGAGATTCGGTGGCACTTCCATTTCCTCCAGATGCGCCTCGTTCGACCGCCAGACAAGGGGCGGGTTGTGCCCGGCATTCACAAGGCAGCCGCGGCCCGTTTCCACGTCCATGACAACGAGACTGAAGGTGACAAAGCCTCCACGGCGCATTGTCCCGGCAAGTGCCTCGTTGAGGCGATGAACAACGTCGGCGAGTTGCGTTTCGCCGGAGGCGATGCAGTCCTTCAAGGCTTCGAGGTTGAACTTCAGAACGGCACCAACCAGTGCGGCCCCAACGCCATGGCCCGAAGCGTCGGCGATGTAAAAAGCCGCGGTACCGGGCCCCGCTTTGAAAACATCGTAGATATCCCCGCCGATTTCCTCGCAGGGAGTGTAGGTGGCGGCAATATTCAGCCGGTCACCAAAGGGAAAGGTTTCCGGCAGGAAACGTTGCTGAACTTCGCGAGCAACCTGGAGTTCCTGAATGCTCTGTGCACGATGACTGACGAGCTCGTTGTGCATCCGGTCCCGTTCATCCACGGCGTCCGTTGAAAGTTTGCGAAGATCGCGGGACTTCCAGCGGTAAGCCCAGGCCTCGTTGCGAAGCCGGCGCAGAGCGATCAGGGTGCCAACAAGTCCCGCGAGGAAGAGGATGGAGACGACCTTGAGTGGTGCGGAGCCTTCAAGGAAGAGAAGCAGAATCGTACCCAGGCCTGCCAGCAACACATCGAACAGACGGACGGGGCGTTCCATTTTGGGGGCGGACAAATCCGTCCGCTTTGCATCTTCCGGATTCATGCATTACGGCTCCGGCAACGGCGAGCACACCGCCGATCCGTCGTGGCTCACAAGAGCAAACAGGGGTGTCACGTGTTTCTAACAGGATCGGAGATGGCATCCCGGACGGGATTTGAACCCGTGTTTTCGCCGTGAAAGGGCGATGTCCTAGACCAGGCTAGACGACCGGGACGCCGAAGGAACCCGCCGGGGTGTCCGGCGGGGGTCCGAAACCTATGGAGAGACGGGCCTGAGTCAAGCCCGGAAACGCGGCTACTTCTCTCCATCGAAGGAAATATGCTCCTGAAGGCTGAAGACGTCCTTGTCACCGCGTCCGCTGAAGCAGACGAGGATGAGCTGCTCCGGGGGGAGTTCAGCGGCCATCTTTGAGACCTGGGCCATGGCGTGAGCTGTCTCAAGGGCGGGGATCAGGCCCTCAAGCCGGGATATCTGCTGCAATCCGTCGAGTGCTTCCCTGTCCGTAATGGGGACATATTCGGCACGGCCGGTGGAGGCATAGAAGCTGTGCTCAGGCCCGATGCCGGGATAGTCAAGTCCGGCGCTGATGGAATGAGCGGGGGTGATTTGGCCATCCTCGTTTTGGAGAACGTAGCTCATGGACCCGTGGAAGACACCGACGGACCCTCCGTTGACGGCCGCCGCATGCAGGCCGCTCGCCAGACCTTCACCTTCGGCCTCAACACCCCAGAACCTGACCGTATCGTCGTCGTAAAAAGGATGAAAAAGGCCAAGGCTGTTGGACCCGCCGCCAACGCAGGCCACCAGGTGATCCGGCAGACGCCCCTCCGCTTCGAGAATCTGCCGGCGGGCTTCGATGCCAATCACGCTCTGGAAATCACGCACCATCATGGGGAAGGGATGGGGGCCGACGCAGGAACCGATGATGTAGTGAGTGTCGTCACAATTGGCCATCCAGTCCCGCATGGCCTCGTTCGTGGCGTCCTTCAGAGTGGCGGTGCCGCTGGTGACAGTTTCCACCTTCGCGCCCATGAGCCGCATCCGGAAGACATTGAGCTTCTGGCGCTCCATATCCTCGGCGCCCATGTAAACAATGCATTCCAGGCCGAGAAGCGCACAGGCGGTTGCTGTGGCAACACCGTGCTGTCCCGCGCCGGTTTCCGCGATAATGCGTTTCTTGCCCAGGCGTTTCGCAAGAAGTCCCTGGCCAAGGGAGTTGTTCAGTTTATGGGCACCCGTATGCAGCAGGTCTTCGCGCTTGAGGTAGATCCGATGATTGCCCGGCAGAGAGGATTCGTAGCGCCGAACGCGGGTCAGAGGTGTGGGCCTGCCGGCATACTCCGAGAAAAGTGCCTGCAACTCAGCCTGGAATCCGCGGTCTTCGGCAACCGCGCGGTACTCGCTCTCCAGATCGATGAGCGTCTGCATCAATGTTTCCGGGACGTAGCGACCGCCGAAACCGGCATAGTGGCCGCGATTGTCGGGGCGCTGGTCGATGGCTGTGAGGGTCTGTGGCATGAGCCGGAATCCTTTGTTGTTGCTGGGCGGGAGTCTTTCGCGGACTCGGATGCCGGTAAATCGCAAAAAAGACGCCGCCCGCAGGAAGCGGACGGCATCGATGTATCAGGGGCCGACAACCGGAGGAAGAACTATCAGCCTCCGGGGAAGGTATTGCTGCTTCCGTAGCGGAGAATGTATCCGGCGGAGACGGTTCCGTTGGTGGGATCATAGCGTCCGTCAACGACATATCGACTTCTGGCGGAATCACCAGGTCTGCTGGGGGGAAGATCATCCGACGGTCCGATGGACCACAAGGCCCAGCGCAGCGGGCTGGCGTTCACGTCCCTCGTCTGAACATTGACCGGGCCGTTTGCCGTCAGTCCGCTCGCGAAGTCACTGGGAAGCTGAACGACAAAACCGGTGCCCGTCGCGTCGGATGTGGTCTTCAAGTCGAAGGGTCCATCGGGAAATTCCGAGCTGGACTGGAATCCGAAGCCTCCCCGGTCGTAACCGAAGGGCGCTTCGCCCGCGCGGGCGTTGGTTGAGAAGTTAATGAAGGATCCGAAAGGGTCGGAGGGAATGGACGTCATGTAAGCGATGGGCGTCGTAATGCTTCCGGCCGGAATGCCGCCAAACAAAATGCGGAGGGAGTTTCCGGAGAACTGAACCGCGGCGGGAGCCTTGGTACTGTCGACCGTGTAAGCTTCGACGGCGGTCGCGATGCTGCGCATGTCGGACAGCGCGCGGCTGACCTTTGCACGAGTCTGAGCCTCGAGAAAGTTGGGAACGGCGATTGCCGCGAGAATGGCGATAATCGCCACGACAATCAGCAGCTCAATCAGTGTGAAGCCTTTCATTCTGCGAAGCTTGTGCAACATGCGGGGGGTCTCCCTGATGTGGATTGCCTTCGGCGTCCGAGACTTCCGATGGCGACATTTCCTGTTCGTGCCAGCCGAAGTGTTTCGAGCCCCTCACCGCTCGTCAAGAGCGCAAAGGGGCTTCCCGGCAAGGGCGGGAATCAGTTCTGAGCGGCTGAAACCGTATCGAAGAACTGGCCACCATAATTACCAACACCGGTGCTGATTCCGCCAGTCCGCCAGATATCTCCTGTGGATACAGTCCCGTTGGTCGGATCATAGATGTTGTTCGCCACAGCAGCGGAAGTGGCGGAGGGGTTGAAAAGCCCGCTGGTGTTGGGGCGAATCAGGTCAGGACCGGACGAGAAAAGGACAAAGCCCCACAATGCCTTGTCGTCAGGGTTCTCAACGTCCTGAAGGAAGGTCAGCCCCGGTGTGGCGTATTTGATGAAACGATAGAGGGGCGTATTCACGTCACTCCCGTTTTCAGCGGTTTCACTAAAGCCTCCATCGGACGGACTGATGCTCCCTGTTCTGGCGGTGGAGATGAAGGGGTCCGCCAGAAAGCCATTGGTCATGTAGGCCACGGGCGTGCTG
Organism: Candidatus Sumerlaeia bacterium; assembly: GCA_028284075.1. Classification (GTDB taxonomy): domain Bacteria; phylum Sumerlaeota; class Sumerlaeia; order SLMS01; family JAHLLQ01; genus JAJFLJ01. The sequence goes on from JANQSL010000220.1 coordinate 15,263, forward strand.
AGCCTTTCCAGGACTCTGCGAGCGGGGTTCAGCGCCGCGCTTTGTTCGTTCGGATTGAAGCGGGCGCCCGCCAGGCCGAAGTTGTTGCATTTCGGATAGCCGGTATAATCGACCCGGTAGGATTCCAGGCCGGTGGCCAGAGAGCGCATGTCAGCCTTGGTGCGGCTGACCTTGGAGCGCACCTGAGCCTCAAGAAAGTTGGGAACGGCGATCGCCGCAAGAATGGCGATAATCGCCACGACGATCAGCAACTCGATGAGCGTGAATCCGCTCATTTTGCGAAACTTGTGCAGCATGTGGGTATCCCCCTGATGTGGATTGCCTTCGGCGTCCGACGGCTCCGATGGCGTTTGCTTTTTTGAAACCCTGAGAGACCGGCTCGAGAGGCGTAAAGCCTCGTTCCTGAAGCCTTCCTGTATTTCTCTGGAGAGCACGCCTGTCAAAGGCTTTTTGAGCCTGACGATATTCTCACAGTTGGCTCAGGGAGCGGCGGGCCGTGCCATCTCCGCTCTCAGCGGTCTTGATATGCCTTCCGGACTTTCAACACGAATCTGCATTTCCCCCCGGTACTCCTGAACATCGCCGGTCACTCCAATTTCGGCACCAGTGCGGGGAACGTCGTGGGCGGAAAACCCGGAGGACATTTCCTCCCCTTAGACAACAACGACCCTTCCCCGCCCGGCCGTCTCACGGGAGAAGTGTCACTAGCGATGGCGGTGCTCCAAAAGCAAATGAGTCCGAAGTGAGTTCCTGGTGATTGATTGATATGGGCGCGCCAAAGGCATCATAATGAAAAAGCGGCCCGTCGGAAAACGGACCGCCTGAACATTTTCAGCAACCGCCGGGTCTAGTGCGTTGCGAGAGACTTTGCGCCGATTTTTTCCGCGGCCCCGAGAAGCAGCTCTTCCGTCTTTTCCCAGCCGATACAGGCATCGGTTATTGAAACGCCGTACTCAAGCGCGGAAGGGTCTCCGGAGAGTTTCTGCTTCCCTTCGTGAATATTGCTCTCGAGCATCACGCCCAGGACGGATCTGTTATCGTCCAGGTACTGTGCAACGACGTGCTCGAACACGTTCGCCTGCTTTGCGTGATCCTTCTCGCTGTTGGCGTGGCTGCAGTCCACCACGAGACGGTTGTTCAAGCCGGTGTTGAGGAGCATGTCGGCGGCCGACTGGATGCTTTTGAAATCGTAGTTCGTGCCGGAACGACCGCCCCGGAGAATGAGATGGGTGTGCCGGTTGCCGACAGTGTTGACGATGGCATTACGGCCATCCTCGTCTATGCCCAGAAAAGAATGGGGATGTTTCGACGACAGCATCGCATCGATGGCAATCTGCACGTTGCCGTCGGTGGCGTTCTTGAAACCGACGGGCATCGAAAGGCCGCTGGCCATTTGACGGTGCGTGGGTGATTCGGTGGTTCGTGCGCCGATGCTGGACCATGTGATAAACTCGGCGATGTACTGCGGCGTGATGGGCTCGAGCATTTCCGTTCCGCAGGCAACGCCCATTTCGCTAATCCGGTTCAGGATCACGCGTGCCTTGCGATAGCCCGTCTCGATATCGAAAGTGTCGTTGAGGTGAGGGTCGTTGATAAGCCCCTTCCAGCCGACGGTGGTCCTGGGCTTTTCGAAGTAAACGCGCATGACCACAAGAATCCGGTCGGAGATTTTTTCCGACAGGTTCATCATTCGTTCGGCATAGTCGTAGGCAAGATCCTCGTTGTGGATCGAGCACGGCCCGCAAATCACCAGAAGACGATCATCGCGTCCTTCCAGGATTTCCACGAGTTCCTGCCGGCCCCTTGCAACGGTCGCCGCGGCTTTTTCGCTGGTGGGCACTTCGCCGCGAACCTGCCGCGGGCTCGAAAGCGGCGTGATGGATTTGACGTTCACGTTACGAAGCGGCGGCATGATGAAGGATCCGTTCGAGGCGCTGGGCGCGTTAAATGATGGTCGCCCTGGGGGAAAACGCCAACCCGCAGGGCCGTTGAAGTGTGACGTCAGGGCCGGGAGCCTGTCAAGCGGGCCGAAGCCGCTCCCCCGAGAAGGAGGAGCGAAAGGCCTGCCAGTGTCAGCAGTGCGCCACGCAGCCAGCTTGAGGGTGTATAACGGAGAACAGCGCTTTCCGTGCCGGCGGGAACGAGAACGCCCGTGATAAATCCGTTTACGCGCATCAGGACGGAAGTTGCGGAACCGCGCACGTGCCAGCCGGTCGCGGAGGGAAGGGCAATGGCCACGAGGCATTCAGAGGAGGGCGGGGATTCGAAGGCGACTTCGACGGTGCGCGCGTCCAGGTAGCGGCCGCTGACTTTGAGACTGTCGGAGTTTGTCATGTCGATTCCGGATGTGTTAAAAGCAAACTCCCGCGGTCCGTTGCCGACGGCGGCAACAAGCGCGTCTTCATCCGATTCGACGGAGACAACCCGTTTTGGCACCCATGCAAAGGGGCGTTCGTCAACAAACCGGTAAACGGGCCAGCGCGGATGCGCTGCGGCCGGCTCAATCCGCTCCGCGAGCTGCGCCTTGTCGACGCCGGTACCGGGAATCAACCGCCCTGGTTCGAAAAGGTCCCAGCGCCCGACCAGGTACTGGACGTTAAGCATCTCAAGCACCGGCGAGTTCGGGTCAGTGAAGTAAACACCGTGGGATGGATAAAAGTTGCCGGACCGCGCGCTGGCAACGCGACGCGCCAGATCATAGTTTTTACTGATGAGAGGGTCGTAGCCGTTCACCGCCATCGTGTCGTGCAGACAGGCCATGTTGGCGGCCATGGAGCGGCCGAAGTCGAACCGCCGCGAGTCGTAGGAATAACGCAGTGTGGGGTCGAGAACCAGAAAGCGATCCGTTCCCATCAACTCGACAATGCGGTCATCGGGCTGAAAACGCTCTTCCTTTGTCCAGACACGATCAAGACGCGGAAGCATCCATACCGTTCCGCCGGAAAGAACAAGCAGCAGCATGAATCCGACGCTGCGGGGAAGTCTTCGCAGGCGCAGAAACGCCAGCAGATTGGCGGCGCCGACTCCGGCAATTGCCGGACCCGCTACAGACCAGAGTATCAGGGCCCGACGGGGTGCGTGGAACCCGTCGAAGAGCGGAAGGAGGCGACTCCAAAAGGGGGTCAGCCCGCCCAGTGCCATCGAAAACCCCAGTCCCCCAATAACGAAGAGAACGATTGCTGTTGCGCGGCGGCGAACAAACGCCAGCGGCACCAGCAGGAGAGCCCCGACACCGATCGCGTTAATGGAATCGGTGTCCTCGATAAACGGACCTGTGAACCCAACGAGAGAACGCCAGATGAATCCGTCGTTCAAACCCTGACCTGAAAGACGTTCCACGGAAATCGAGGAACGCGTTGTTTCACCGGCAAAGTCCAGCATGGGCAGTATCTGTATTCCGGCAATCATCACGCCGAGAATCGCCGCACAGAGCCCGTGAGAAAGAGTCTGTGCAACAGGTGCAAAACCCCCTTTTCCCCGCGTCACCATAACACGCCGGGAAATCCAGTACAACGGCAGTGCGATTCCAGTGTAATACGTGATCTGAGGTGAACCACCGAGGAGCTGCAGTGCGAAGAAGACCGCCACGAACAAAGTCCCGCGTCCCGGCAGCCATCCGGGCTCACGCGCGGCTTTCTCAATACTCCAGAACATCCAGGGAATCCACACCACTGTCAGCACATGCGGAAGAAGTGCGATGCGGCTCACAAGCATGCTTCCGAATTGAAACGTGAAGGCGGCAAAAAGAGCGGCCGCGGTGTTTGGCCTCAGGCGCCGGACCCACGCAAACATGCCGAGACCACCGATGATGTAGTGAAGAATCGCGAACAATCCGTAGGTGTATGTGGACGGCCAGAGATAGAACACAATCTGCGGCGGATACCAGACTGTCAGTTGCATGTTGGCCGCCAGAGGCATGCCGGAGAACACGTTCGGCAGCCAGAGCGGCAGAGTACCGGTGCGGAGTTGCCGTGCGGCGGCCATGCGCATGGGATATCCGTGCGCGACGGTGTCCATGAAATCGGGAAGGTAACCCGCAAAAACGGGCCACCACCAGAGAAGCGGCAACACAACCAGCAGTCCGCAGGCAAACGCGGGTCTGCGGTGCCGTTTCACAGCGCCACGGCCCTCGCCATTTGCCGTGCGGCGTGGTAGGGACTCTCCGAACCGAACAGTGTTCCGATGGCGGAGACCCCGGCGGCACCGTTTTCAATACAAACACCGGCGTTTTCAGTCGTAATGCCACCGAGGGCCACGACCGGCAACTCCGTGGCGGCTGTCATCCGGGCAAGCCCTTCGATCCCCAGAGGAGGCGATGTGAACTCTTTGGAGGTGGGATAGAAAACGGGCGACATTGTGCAGTAGTCGAACCCCGCCGATTCGACGGCATTTAATTCATCGAGGTCGTGTGCGGAAAAACCCAGGAGAAATGGCGAAGGGGCCATCCCGCGCGCCACCGGAGGAGGGATCGAGGCGACACCGAGGTGTGCTCCGTTTGCTCCCGCGGCCAGAGCAACTTCCAGCGAGTGATTCACGATGAAAAGTGCGTCGCGCGACTCGCAAACCGGCCTGATTCGCAGAGCAAGATGATAGAGATCACGCGGAGAAAGATCCTTCTCGCGCAACATAACGGTTGTCGCGCCACCCTCGATGACTTGTGCAACGGAGTCCTCCAGCGGTCCCCGGCAGAGGTGTCGATTCGTGATGGCAACAAGCCTGAGGCGTTCGAGGGTCATCGTGATTCCGCCGTATCGAGAAGTATGGCCATCGCGAGAGTGGTGCGCCGGTCAACGGTGCGACGGGCGTCCGCCCTCAGGTCGAGCATGTACTGATCGGTGATGGTGAACTTGCGATCGTAGTGACCGAACACGGACCGGTCCTCATATTCGAAGTTGAAGTTGGTGCGAAGTACTCCGTACAAAGGACCAAGATAGCGTCTCAACAGGGCGCGAACAAGCGAATCCTCCTGAACACGGCAGATCAACCGGCCGTCCGGAGTTTCCACGCGCCAGTGCCGGCGGACGATCGCACGAAGTGTGCTGCGGCGAAAGCGGGCCACTTCGTTCCCGAGACAGTCCCAGAGTGTATAGTCACGCCACAGCCCGATCTTGTTATCCTGTGTAATGGTGAGAAGCCTCCAGGATTCGCTTTCATCGGCAAAGACGGCAATGTCGCGATAGGGGGAGAGAAGCGCTCCGGCGATTCTCAGCAGAAGATTGGAAACGATGATAATTCCAAAACCCAGCGGAATGCTTCCACCGCCAAACATGGAGCGGAAGACGCCGATGAGAATCAGGATGCTCACAATCGTGATCGTGATTGATACGACAAGGCTGAGAGCGAGACGCGGCGGCCGGACAACATGGAAGAGCGGTTGGCCGTGTTCGTTCGTGACCTGATACTTCTGCGTGAAGGGACGAATGCGCTGCCGGATGTGAAGGACGTCGTAGGAAAAGAGCGACTGAAGCTGGCGCAGCCACGGATCGTCCTGAGAAAGAACCGGCGCCTGACCGGTTTGATTCATTGTTTCATTGTTCATAACACACCCGCCTCGGTCAGTGCCTTGCGGTAGAGAGCATCCGTGTCGGCAACCAGCTGGTCGAGGCTGAACACAAGTCCGCGTTCACGGCATGCCCGTGAACGGTGCTTGAGGCCCTCTCGAATGCCAATCGCTTCGCTGATCTGCCGAACCATTGCTTCATGATCTCCCGCCGTGTGAATCCAACCGACTTCGGACGAGTCAATGGCCTCGCGATTTCCACCCACATCCGCGGCGATGACCGGTTTGCCACAGGCCAGCGCTTCAACAACGGCGTTGGAAAAGCCTTCCTTGAAACTGGAAAGCAAAACGACGTCCGCGGCGTTATAGAGCCCTGCCATGTCGTCGCGCCGGCCGAGAAGGCGGACATGCTCAGCGGCGCCTGCGGAATCGATGCCGGCGCGCAAGTCGGCTTCCAGCCCTCCCCCACCGGCGTAAAGAAGCACTGCCTTGTCGTTCGTCGTCCGGCGTGCCTCAAGAAACGCTTTCAACACACCGAGCGGGTTCTTGTTGGAGTGCAGACGGGCAGGCACAAGCACTGCAACGGTATCGTTCTCGAGACCCAGCCCGGTTCGAGTCTTTGCACGGGCCTCCCCGTCGGGTTTGAAGATCTCCGTGTCGCAACCGTTGTAAAGAACCGGAGCTTTTGACACCGGAAGGCGGAGAACTTCGCAAACGTCCTGCTGAACAGCTCTCGATACACACACCGTTCCGGTTCGCCAGCGTGAGAGAAAGCGATCCATCGATGCCTGGCGTGAACTTTCCCATGTGTCCACGTTGTGAACCTGCGAGAAGATCACGGGAACGCGGGCAAATCGCGAGGCAATCGTTGCGGGCACGCTCGAGCGATACATATGCGCGTGAACAAGACCTGCCCGCAGCTGCTGAAGCTTCTGAGACAGGCGGCGAATTCCGACGGGATCGAGGCGCGACTTCAGCGGAATCAATTCCACCGGAACGCCTTTCGCCCTGAGTTCCGCCGCAAGCGGCCCTTCCTCCCGAATCAGTATCAGATGAACAGGCCAGCCTTTTTCCTTCAGGCGCGGAAGAACGGAAACCAGCCTGCGCTCAATTCCTCCGACAGGCAGCCAGGTAATAACGCGGACAATGGGCGGCAGTTGAGTCATTCGAGGCGGGTCACCTCGCCGGGCTGATGATCCTTCAAAAGTTCGAGTCCCTTGAGCCTTGCATATTCCGGATTCACACCATCGCCATCCGTGTTCCAGTGAAGAATCGAGTAAGGGCTCCCGTCATCTTTCGGCCACGACAGCTGAATGCGGGGATTCGAGATGTCCCAGGCTTTCGCCTGTGGCAAAGCATCCTGAATAGCGGCCTGAAGTCGAGAGTCCAGGAGAGACCACGGTCCCTCGTAGTCGATTTCGGCAACGGGTGCCGCAGCCACCGGACGAGGTTCGCTGGTGGTGTAGTCCGGCTCCCGCGACAGCGACTGGAGAAGCCCCGTCAGTGATCCACTGTTGTTGGTGACAAAAATCCGGCCGTTTTGAAAAACGGATTCGATCTCGCCATCCGCCGGATCGAAGGTGCTTCCACCCTCCCGCAGGAGATCTTCCATACGTTTGTGCACCGCTTGCTGTGGTCTTTGTATTCGAGCCGTAAAAACCCACGTGGCACCAGTGTTTGTATCGGATTCATAAAAAAAGAGAACCGTTTCGGGATGAAGAAGCTGACGAATCCGTGCGAACTGCTCCACGGCATCGGCCGTTTGCTCGTCGTCAAGGAAACGGCCCGCAAGGATGGGAAGATCCTCTGCCGGTAAAATCCAGAACGCATCCGCTTCAGCCAGTTCCGCCATCAGATGCGGAACGTCGGGAGGATACCGGATACTCATCCGCTGCAGCACATAGAGGAGTGCGAAAAGACAGACGCTCACAAAGATCCCGAAGAGTATCAGTGCAATCCGGCGCCGTGAGCGGGCCTGTTGTGTTCGGTAGTCGATATTGTCGCCGGTCACTCTCATGCTGAGGAGGGAGAGAGCATGGTGAAGGCGGCGGCACAAAAAGAAACCGGCCGCCTCGAGGAGACGGCCGGAATTCTCTGTTATGAAGTGCGGTGGACGATTAGTCCTTGGTACGCCACACATCACCCTGCGACACCGTACCATTGGTCGGGTCATAGGTGAAGGCGCCGAGACCCGTACCGGTGTTGGAACCGGCAAGCAGAGTCTGGCTGGGCTGAGCGATGCGGCTGTCGTAAACTGTCTCGACAACGCCGTCACGGCCTGTGGTGGCGGGAACGAGAAGGTTTCCAACATTCCAGCCAAGGTCACCACCGACAGCCTGGTCAGCATCCGGGCCGAAAGAACCCAGAATGAAACCGGAGCGGTCGTTGAAGTAACGGCTCGGAAGGCCGCGTGTGTCCGCGAACGGATCCGCGAAGTAGCTGGTGATATAAGCAATCGGAGTCGTCAGCGTGCTGAGGAACGTGTTATCCCGAAGGCGGAATGTACGAAGTTCCGTGGTGCCGAGCGGCGTGATTTCATCCGCGCTGACGCCAACCGTGTCGGAAGCGCCTGCCATTGCGGGGTAAAGGTTGTTATCGAGGTAGTAAACCTCAACGGCTGTCGCCATGGACCGGTGGTCGGCCTTGACGCGTGAAACCTTGGAACGCACCTGCGCTTCAAGGAAGTTGGGAACCGCGATGGCCGCAAGAATAGCAATAATGGCCACAACGATCAACAGTTCGATAAGGGTGAAACCCTTGAGCTTCCGCATTGGTTCGTAAAGCTCCTTTCAGAAGAGGATCGATCGTGAGATTTTCGGAGTCTTCGCTGCGCATTTCCTGTCCCGGCTTCCTGTCGCTCCAGCAAAGTCACCCCCATGATTAAGCTGGGGAGCGGTTTCAGCCGATCCATGTAAGAATCTGCACAACCATGGCAAGTCCTGCAAGGCCGAGCAGAAATTTACCCCATCTACGCAGTGTTCTCCCAAGAAGTGTGTCCCACGCTGACTGGTCAAGCAAGGAAACGACCAGAGCCACGAGAAAAGTTAAATATAACGCGGTCGAAACAAAAACAAAGCCGGGAGTCATGAGTCCTCCCCTTCCTTTGTTTCTTCAACGGTCGAATCCGCGTTTTCTTCCTCCTCCGCCTTGCCCGTCAGGAGATCATAAAGCCGAACTGTCGCGAAGTAATTAAGTCCGCCGGATACCAGAAAATGAAACGCCCCAAGATCCGCCCAGGAGGCTCCGCCGTTCCGGTGAAGAAACCCAAGGGCGGAGACGTCGGCGGCGGCGAGTGTCATACTCGTGAGTCCACCGTTGCAGGCCTGAACGATGAATGTCAAAGTGGCGACAATGTTGAAGCCGGGATCCCTCGGCAAAAAAGGCGGAATGTAAAGATAACCGCCAAAGGCAAGGCCGATGAAAAAAATGGCGTTGATCAGAACGAAGAGTGCAATGCCTCGTCGACGATCGCCGGCGGCAACAAAACCCGCTCCCGGAACGATCCAATTAAGAAGGCACACGCCGAGAGCAACGGGAACGCTGCGGCGCGGGTAATCGGTGGGAGTGAGAAACAGGGATTCGGAAGCCAAAGGGAGTGACAGAAGATATGATGCCGTCAGATCGAAAGCCCCGTCAACAGGGGCACATCAGGTGGCGAAAACGGCGGTGGGGAGGTCAACGTCAAAGCCTCGCATTAATGGCCGGTCTGGTTTCCACGGGGGTGCTATCGGCAGAGGCTGTTCGCGTTGAACTTCCGAGCCCGGTGCTTCGTGTGGAGGAAGCCCACGGCGAGATCATCGCGGGAATGGGGGTTCATGGTGTCGCTTTTGTGGACTCCGTATCCAATCGAGTCGCCGTCCGCAAAGACTGGCCAACGGTCTCCGCAGAGAAACGTCCGGAGAATCGCGTCATGCTGTGTGGCCGGGACGGCCGCATGCGTATCGTTGAAATCACGAAAGAGGGTCCTGCCGGGACGACAACCATTGAATGGGATGTGGAAGGGCTCCCGAGCGATTCGTCGACACATGGGAACTTAACAGCCCTCGCCTGCGGAGGGGCGGGTGTTTCGCTCTGGGAGTGGAGAGAAGCCGACCAACCACCTCATCTGATCGGGCGGTATCCGTTCACCGGCTATGCAAAGCAGGTTGATTTTCACACGAACGGAATTCTCCTCGTCGCGGATTCCCACGAACTGGGACTGGTCGCTCTTGATGTCAGTGATCCCTATCGTCCGCGCCGGCTCGGTTTTATGCGAATGCGCGGCTATTGCGATTCCGTTGAAAGCGATGGAACCACGATCCTTGCAGTGAACCGGTATGGAGGCGTCGTCAAAGTCGAACCGGAACCGGGCTTTTCCGGATTTCGGCAGCACGAATGGATTACCCCTCTTGTGGACGAAGCGGCGGAATATCGGCCGGGAACCGCACGCCTTGCGGGCTCCTTGCTGCTTTTGCCGGAGATGGCTTCAGGGCTGCGAGTGTTTCAAATAACCGACGACGGCTTTCAGCGCGCCGGCATTCACAACCAGCCGAAAATCGCACTTGATGCGGTCATGTTACCGGACGGACGAGTTGCCGTTGCCGACTTTACCGGTGCCATCGTTCTCCTGGAACTCGGAGAGCACAAGCTGCGCGCTAAACCGACGTTTTCACGTGATGAATAGAGCAATAGAGCATGAAAAAAGCCGGTGGAAAAACCACCGGCTTTCAATTTCCTGGCGCGGTCACTTGGACTAGTAGGAGCGCGTTGTCCGTGTGGTGTTGTAGGCGCTGCCGTAAGTCGGGGTGTCTGATGCCAGCCCGTAAGCGGCTGTCTGGTTCGCGTCCGATGCGAGGAATTCATCCTGGTAAATCGGAAGCCGTTCCCCCCAGACGCTTGGCAAAACAAACTCCGGATACATGATCGGTTCATAGTTTCGTGGAATGGGGAACGGGAAGGACACAACCTCGTAGAAGCCGGCGATGGTGCGAGCGATGCCCCAGCCGAAGCCCTTGACCAGACCGACGATTGTACCGGTGAACGGCTCCGTGTTGCGCCATTCACGAGCGATGTTCTTCGGAACCTCCACCCAGCCGAGAAGGACGTTGGAAACGCCGCGTCCCAGTTTGTGGAACATCTTCTGAATATCCGTGTTCTGGCGGTAGACATCCTCATCCACCTGAGCCTGAGCGGCCGTGGGAATCAGAGCGAGGGAGGCCAGGAGCCCGAAAATACAGAAGACGCGAAAGATGCTGAGTTGGCGAAGCATGAAACCGGTGCCCTCCTGAGGCGGTCGTGGGTTATTTGAAGATCAGGATTCGACTTCTTCGATGAACGGAAATTCAGTGCGCTGGATCGACTGCCAGTTGTTGCCGTAGAGATCGACCGGGAAGGTCACCACATCGACGGCGCCCAGCACGAAGCGGCGTCCGGTGTACCAGAAGCCTTTGCCGAGACCAACGAAGGTACCGGTGAAAGGGTCCGTGTTCTGGATCTCGCGATTGATTTCGATGGGGACCTCGCACCAGGAGAAAAAGACGTTTCCGACCCCGGACCACAGCTTGTAAGTGATCTTTGACGGGTAGGTGGTGCGGTAGAGGGGGCCTCTCGCCTGCGCAAACTGCGGGGCGATCATCAGGCCTCCAAGAAGCGCCGCGGCAATGATGAAAAAACGGAAGGGCGCTTTGTTATTCGTCATGGGTAATCCTCTCCAGCCCCCGGCTGTTGAGATTTCATTGTGTCACAGACTCCACCCAGTCCTCTGGCGCAGAGGGTTCTGGCGCAACCCGAAAATCACTGAGAGCAAAGCCCTTCCGCCACCTGGAGGAAAACCCGCATTTCCTCCTCCGTTCCGATGGAGATCCGCAGGCCCCCCCGTAGCTCCGGTGTGTCGAACCAGCGAACCAGAACACTGTTTTCACGGAACTTACGGAACAAATCAGGCGCATCCGGCCTCATGGCAAAGAGAAAATTCCCCGCGCTGGCCGGAATCGTGAACCCCAGACCCCTCAGCCGCTCCGCCGCCTGCTCCCGCGAGGCCACAATCCGCCCCACAGTCCTCTCCGTGTACTCCGCATCCTCCCACGCCGCCTGAGCCGCCGCCTGTGCTGTCACGTTGAGGTTATAGGAATCCTTCACCTTGTTCAAAACACCCGCGATTTCCGGCGATCCCACACCGAAGCCCACTCGCATGCCCGCCAGACTGTGGCTCTTCGAAAAAGTCCGTGTGATCATGACGTTCGGCAGCCCCTCCTTCACCAGCGCCAGGGCCGATTCGCCGCCGTAGGCGATGTAAGCCTCGTCCGACACCACCAGCGTTTCCGGCCGCTTCTCCGCAAAGCGCCGGATGGCCTCCAGGTCCGGCGGCAGCCCGAAAGGCGGGTTCGGTGTTGTGAGATACGCGAGGGCGAGGTCCGTCGGAGCGGCGTCCAATGCCTCCTCCTGGGAACGGCCGTCGATGCTCCAGGGCAGCCGCACCTCGACCGCTGCGGCCTTCTGCACGAACACCGGATACAGCGAATACGTCGGCCACAGATACCCCACACGCCCTCCCGGCGCCACGTAGGCCTCCGCCGCCATCTTCAGAACCTCGTCCGACCCGTTGCCCATGACGACCTGTGCCGCGTCGACACCCAGCGTTCCCGCAATGCTCTCCCGCAGCGCACCGCAAACGGGATCGGGGTAACGGGCGACGCTCCGCTCCCCCACCGACGCAATCGCCTCCAGAACCCGCGGCGAAGGCAGGTAGTTGTTCTCATTCGTGTTGAGCTTGATCAGCCGCGCGTCCTTCGGCTGCTCGCCGGGAACATACGCGTGCATCGCGGCGACTTCAGGCCGCGGTTTCGGACCGGTCATTGGATCGCGTCTTTCACTTCAGTCGAAGCCGGATCGAGTTCGCGTGCGCTTCCAGGCCTTCCGCCTCCGCCAGCGTCTCCGCCGCCGGACCAACGGCCTTCAGACCCTTCGCCGTGCATTCAATCAACTGCGTCATCTTCAGGAAATCCTGCACCGACAACGGCGAGAAGAATCGCGCCGTTCCGCCCGTGGGCAAAACGTGATTCGGACCCGCGATGTAATCGCCAATGGCTTCCGCCGCCTGATGACCGATGAAAATCGACCCCGCGTTACGGACGTTCGTTGCAAAGGAACGCGCGTTGGCGGTCATGATCTCGAGGTGCTCCGGCGCTTTCATTTCCACGAGCTGAAGCGCTGTTGCCTCATCCCGCACATGAATTGCCGCACCGAGTTTCGACAGTGACTTCTC
>JANQSL010000227.1 GCA_028284075.1 Candidatus Sumerlaeia bacterium
TGCTCACACCGCCCTTTTCCTCCGCGGTTTCTGAAAACGGCGAGCGTGTCTCCCTCTCGACGGATCGCACGCCACTGCCGTTTCCTCGTGCGGCGCGGCCACCCGCACGCAAGTTCATCGCTTTCCGTTTCGGACGTGATGCGCGAAACCCCTTCGGCCGCGGACTCTGCCAGCGCGCCTACTGGTACTATTGGTTCAAGAAAAACAACCTGAAGTACTGGGCCGTTTTCAACGAACGTTTCGGTGCCCCCACGGCTGTTGCCTCCTACGGACCCGGCACGCCGGACGAAGATCGCCGCCGCCTTTTGGAAGCCCTTGAGTCGCTTCAAACCGACGCCGGTGTCGTTGTGCCCGACAACGTGCGCATCGACTTTGTCGAGGCTGCCCGTGCCGGTGCCGATGGCGGAACCTATCGTTCTCTCGCCGACTGGTGTAACGACGAAATTTCCCGTATCGTGCTCGGCGCAACGCTCACCAGCGGCGAAGGCCGCCGCAGCGGCTCTCTTGCCCTTGGCACTGTCCATAACGCCGTGCGCCAGGACTACATCGAAGCCGACGCGCGTCTTCTCGCCGAAATCATCAACACAACACTGATTCGTTGGATTGCCGATCTCAATGCCGGCGTCAACGCGCCCGTGCCCGCATGGAGCATCGACTCAACACCACCCGCCGATCTCGAGCAACAGATCCGCATTGATCGTGAACTTGTCCGCATTGGCGTTCCCGTTCCCCTCTCGCATTTCCGCGAGCGTTACGGCCGATCCGCGCCTGCAAACGACGAACCATCCATCACTTACGACGACAGCAATCTCTTCCAGTATCATCTGCGTTACGGCGTTCTGACCGTGAACGAAGTTCGCCAACGCCTTCGCCTTCCGCCCGTTCCGTGGGGCGACCGGCCGACCCGCGCCGCCGACGCCTCAAACGCAACACCTTCTTCCGATGGAGAAGGGGAGGGAGGGCCACGCCCGGGTCCGAGCAGAGAGGATCAATTGTCTTCCGCCACTCGCGAAGACCCGGGCGAGGCTCCCGAATCCGAACCTTTTGAACCGTAAACACAATCAGACCACTCATCACAGGAGCACTGCCCATGTCCACCATTCCCGAAACATTCGATATCGAGGTCTTTCGCACTGGCGACTACGGTGACAAAGGATCGTTTGCGAAGGACGATCTTGAACAAATTGCCGATGACTATGTTGCCGATCGCCATGAAGCGCCCGTCACCCTTGATCATCGGCAAAACGGCCCCGCGGAAGGCTGGGTCACGCAACTGCGCCGTGTTGGCGACCGGTTAATCGCGACACTCGATCGCCTGAGTCCCGAATTGCGTGAGCGTCTTTCCACCGGGTCCTACAAAAAGCGCAGCATCGAACTGTATCGCAAGCATCCTGACACTGAACGGCCCTATCTCAAGGCTGTCAGTTTTCTTGGCGCCGCCGCTCCCGCCGTGAGGGGACTCAGCGACCCCGTCTTTGCCGACGATAACACGAGTATCCTGCAGGAACCTGAAGGCGACGATGAATCGTCACCTGTCACTGCGGTTTCATGCGGGGATTCACTCGCTTCTGCGGCTCCGTCCTCTGCACTTGCAGCACGCCGGCGTCTCGTTGACGCGCGGCGGTGGAACCCCGCGTGGGAAGCCAACGGACTGCTTGCCGTTTTCGAGCATCTTGGTCCCGGCGAACACCTTGAGCGTCTTGTTGCCGCACTCCAATGCACACCCGCGCCCGTCACCTTCGGCGAAACGGAACAAAGTCATTCCCTCGCCGACGAACCTGACTTCAACGGCGTTCCCTCGCCCGAATCCGTCGAACGGCACCAGCAGGCCGTCGCCTACATGGCCCAAAACCCGACCGTCAGCTACGTCCAGGCACTTCTGGCAACCGGTTCATAACAGTCGGCTGCCTTTAACAAATGCAAACCCATTCCACTCTCCGGAGGAGATCATGAGTTCCACTCTCGACCGCGCATACCGCGTGGAAGAACCCGAAGGCGTCGAGCGATATCGCATCGTTGTTTTCGGAACAACCGACGGCGGTTGCCGCTATCCGGGCGCCGCCAGTCGCGGAGGCGTTCTTGGCATCACGACGCATTCGCAACCAAACGCTAATCGTGCCGTCACGGTAAGGCGGTCCGGTATTGCACTTGCGGAGGCTGAATCCGCCATTACGAAAGGTGATCCCGTCGTTGTTGCCGGTGATAACGGCCGTATCAAGTCCGCACCACGCGCTTCTCTGACTCTCGGCAATGCCGTCGCAAACACCGCCATCGACTTCGCCAGCCGTATTCCCGGCCTCGCCGGCAATCTGATCCGAATCGCCTTTGCTGACGGAGTGCCCAACCAATCGCTTGGTTTCACTGTCGGTGGTTCACTTGTGACCATCGAACTTGCAACCGACGGGACCGGCCTTCCCACCACCACCGCCTCGCAACTCATCGATGCGCTTAACGCCAACCCCGTTGTGTCTTCCTTCCTCACCGCGAGTAACGGTGCCGGAAGTGACGGCAGCGGAACGGTCGAAAGCACATCTGCAACCGCTCTCTCCGGTGGCGAAGGCGGCGACAACATCGTCGGTTTCGCACAGGAAGCTGCAACATCCGCCAACGATATCATCGAGGTATACATCGCACCATGATTCTCAAGGACCTGATCGTTAACGCCGTCGTCGCCGTTGTCGAAGTCGTTTTTGCCGTTATTCGCAAGGAAGCCGAACAAAAACGGAAACGCACCCCCGGTGCAACCACTCGCCGCAAAACCACGAGGAGAAAGTAATCCGCCATGCCCGACGTCAGCACCGTTCATCACGATGTGGCGCTCACGAACGTATCCATTGCGTATCGCAACAGTGCCTTCATTTCCTCCGACATTGCACCCGAAGTTTTTGTACGCCGTCAGAGCAACAAATACTTCATACATGATCCGAAGCGCGAGTCCGTGCGTTCCACCGTCGATCACCGTGCACCCGGAGCTGAAGCCGCGGAAGTGGATTTCGACCTCTCCGGCGATTCCTACTTTTGCGACGATCATGCTCTTGTCTCCGTGATTCCCGACGAGGAGCGCGAAAACGCCGATTCACCTCTGCAGCCGGAAATTGACCGCACGGAGTTCCTGACGGAGAAGATTCTTCTCAACCAGGAGATCAATCTCGCCGCATTACTGCGCGATCCCTCGAACCTGCCGGGGGTTGAGATTGCCGCACCGGCAAATCGCTGGGATCAGGACGCGATCGATCCCGTCGATGACGTTGAGGCCGCCCGCGAAGCCGTCACCGGTGCCACACAAACCGCACCGAACACGCTCGTGTTGCCCTTCAACGTGTATCAGAAAGTGCGGAACAATCCGAAGATCACCTCTCGTGTGGCATACTCGCGGCTGGGCGTTTTCGGTCCTGCTGAACTTGCACAGCTCCTCGATGTCGAGCGCGTTTTAGTTCCGCGTTCGGTGCGTAACACGGCTGCCCGCGGTCAGGATCCGACTCTTGAGAGCATCTGGGGCAACGATGCTCTGTTGATGTACGTTCCGCCCCGGGCGGGATTGAAAATCATCTCACCCGTGGTCGGTTTCGTCTGGAGCCAGGCTCCCGGCGGCAGCCGTGGCGCCAGTGTGCAGACATGGCGTGAAGAGCGCCGCAAAGCCACAATGATCCGCGTACAGAAGTATTACGATCTCAAACTCGTGGCACCTGCCGCCGCGTATCTCATTCGCGACGCGGTGAGCTAAAGCGGAGAGGCGGGAAGCGGAATGATCTGTTCACGGCATTCTTCAACCCGCCTCCCCTTGATTCATCCACAATCATTCGACCCCCATAATCATGACTGCTTTCTCTGATCTTCAAAACGCTCTTTCACCGGATGTTCTTGTCGGGCTGACGGATGATGATTTCGACGGCATTGCCGATTCGAACGTCATTCAAGCCGCCATCGATGCAGCCACACGTCTTGTTCGCTCGCAAACCGGACTCTCCGGTGATCTGCCGAGTTCGTTGCAGGATGTTGTGATCACCTTTGCTGTCGAGCGTCTTTACGAACGCCGCCGCGAAGCCCTTCCCGGCCCGTGGAGGGACCGTGCCAACCGCGCCCGCGAGTTCATCGTTAACTGGAACGATGGCGATGCCGTGCGTTATTCACCCGCTACTGACGAGCGCATTGCGATACGTGAAATCCTCAACAACCTCTAACCCTCCAGGAGTTCGACGATGATGACGATCGCCGATCGCGAACAACAACTTGCGACCATGATCAAAGCGCTGATTCCGGAGCTTCCGGTTTATGGTGTTCTCGGGTCGTACCTTGAAACACGCCGGCTTCGTATCCCCGCCCACCGCATGATACAGATTGGAATCGGCGGCTGGGAGGCGAGCGCAAAACACTTTGGACAAACCGGCGGAGCGGACATGTGGTTCGTGCGAATCGTCGACTCTGAACTGAGATCACCGGATCACCGCCGTATTGGGAACGAATCAATGCCTGGGAGTGGTTTGCTGAGCATTGCCGAATCTCTTCGCAACGGACTTGCGGGAAGAGCGTTGGGCACGCATCGCTCACCATTGGTCTTGAGGGGCGGACGTCTTGTCAGTGCCGGCGAGCCTTCCGCCGTGTGGGAGGAGGTGTTTCTCGACTTCGGTCCGGCTTCCGGACGGACTCCCGCCGTTTTGGGAGAGAGCGTGGAGAACATCGGCTCTCTCACTCAACCCGTGTCAGCAGGAAGCCGGGCCTTTGATGGTTCCTCACTGAGTTCACCCGTGTTTGAAGGCGATCCGCTCCTGTTTCAAACTCCGGATGAAACGACGCGTGAATTCACCGGTGCGGTAACTCATGTGAATGGTGACATCATTGGTGTCGAACGAAGCATCTCCAACACCTTCCCCGTTGAAAGTACCGTGTATCGTCTCACCGACTCCTGGCGTTTTCCCGTGACTGCCGCCTCCCGCCGCCTGGAAGCCGTTCGCAATGCATCTGTTCATCACGATTTGCAGGGAGCGCGCCATGTCGCTCTGTTGGGGGTGCCGCGACTTGGATTGGCGGCGGAGCATGATCCGATTCGTGAAGTTGACGCCGCTGTATGCCGCAACTGGATGCAACGTCGTCGAGAGTCTGATGCGTTCCTTGTCGGCGACGAAGACGGCCAGGTGTATTCCGCCGCTCTTGCGGCGGATCAGGTCACGACCGCGACACAGGGAGGACTCGCGCGCCTCGAAACGCATTTCCATATGCAAGCGATTGACAGTGCATTCCAGCTTGAGGCGATCGGCGCATGACGACTCTGACTGCACCGGATGATCGCCTTCAGACGGCAGGCGGCCTGACGCAATGGAAGGCAACCATCCATTGGGGTTCGACTGTTATCAGTGTTCCCTCGAAGGACTTTATCGAGCAGCCACGCTTTTCGACTTCCGCCGGCATGAAATGGCGGAATGGTGTTGTTGTCTTTGCTCGTGGCGAAGCAGTTCTTGCCATAACTGAAAAATCGACAGCTGCATCGTCTTTCATTGAAGCGGCAACGCGTGAGTCGTGGAGGTCCGCATCGCTGACGTTGTACTTGTCAGTACAGAACGATGATGTGGCCGTGTTTGCAGGACAGGTCACCGAGTGGCGATGTGGCGGGGGAGTATTGAGTTTCCAGGTGAAGCGTGGCTTCCCATGGGACGAGCGTCAGAATCTTTGCCGCAACCTGGCAACATTGAAGGAAGGAATTGTCGCCGGTATCACGGAATCGGCCTGGCTGCCCCAGGTATTTGGCGAGAACCGTGGCGTTCCCGCGCCACCGTTGTTTCAAAGCGATTCGTTGAAGACTGCAGGTGAACTGACAGAAAGCGGCACGGTTGTGGAACTGCCGATCCCGCCGGACTGGTCTGGAAGCGGCCGCGTGCAAATCGGCGACGAAGTCATTCAGTACGGTGAACTGCAATTGTCGCCACCGGCGTTGATTCATCTCCAGCGCGACGATCCGAAATGGCATGCCCGTGGGGCTCGCATTCACTTGCTGCCCTCTGACGGACCGCTGCACTGGGTTGCAGCGGATCATGTCACCGAAGTGCTTGCCGTTCGCGCACTGGAACCCGATGGGTCGATCGAGTCGGAGGTCGATACTGTCTCGGAGACGTTGGCTGGTCGCTCTGTTACACTCATTGAACGTAACTCGTTGCCGGTTGGTGTTGAATACGAGGCTCGGCAGGAGCTGTGGAACGGGCCGTTCGGTTCGGCAAACTGGGATATCGATCCTTTGACGAACGCAGTGTTTGCATTCGCCGCCTTTCAGAATGAAGCAATCCCGGCGCTCCTGAGCAATAACACCTCATGCGTTGCTGCGCGGTGGGTGAATAATCTGAGCAAAGGCCGACAGCGTCACGATCGTATTGACCGGCTGTCACTCGCATTTCGGATACGGGGCCGCCTGGGCTGGGGAACGAATACGGTACTGCGTGCAACGGTCACACGCGGCGGAACAACATTCGTGCGTGATATCACGCGCCAGGACATCCTTCTGCAGGATGCCGCCTTCACCGGCTCCACGAGTGTTCCAAAGAAGTTTATTCAATCCACGCCAGCCGATTCATCTGCCTTCCACGTACTCTCCTTTGACGAAGCCGAGGACATTGACGGTGCATGGGCTGGTACTGCCAACGCCATCAGTGGAAACTTTTCGGCGCATGCCACGCGCACAGAGCCTCTGGTGCCGGTCGCATTGCCTCTGCGCGTACGACTGCATCGTGACAAGACAGGCGGCCGATTGACGGTTCGCCGAGTCGGATTCTTTGCCCGGGTCCGCACAAGCGTGTCTGCCACAGTTCGTCTTCGTTTCTTCATCCCCGGAAAAATCAACCGGGAGTACACGGCGGTCTGCGACTCAGCATGGCGAACCGTCGGAGAGATCGTCGATACTCCGGGGCTGTTGTCAGAGGATCTTCTCGACGAGCAGACACGATTTGAAATCGAACTGCTGGATTCGGGGATAATCGATGTCGCGGAAACATGGCTGAACGTTCTTCCGGAGGCTTTCGATGGCGAGTTGCCGAAGGCGTCCACGAATGTTTTGCCGGTCTCGGGTCAGGTAAAGCTCTCATCCCTCCCCGCCGGGTTCGAACTCGATTGCACCGAACTCGCTCAAAGCGAATCCGGTTGGGATGTGCTCAACGGCTCATTCCCGGACCTGACGGTTCGATTCGAAGTATTCGGGCTGAATGATTCCAATACCATCGAACTGAGCGGGGTTCACTGGGTGGCAACGGTTACACCCGCCCGGCGCGTGGAAACAACCGATCGCCTCTTTACCGATCAGCGTGGCCGCCTGACGGAGGAGGATGGTCTGTGCAATCCTGTGTCGGTTGTCAGCGCCTTGTTGATGGATTCGGACTTTGCGGGCCTCGATGCTTCTCTTGTCGATGGTTCCTCTCTTGCCACATTGATCGCAGCCTTCGGGAATGATCCGAGGCGTTTTCGCGCTTCGTTCGCGGAAGGCATTACATTGAATCACGTTTTGCCGGACGCGCTTGGGGAAGCATTTCTCTCCTTCTCTCCGAGGGGAAATATCTGGCGCATCGCGGATGCGGGTGGAATCGATCTCACACCGGCGCTGGTGGTCGATGAATCGCAGGCTCTTGAGTATCCGGGAGATCTGGAGGCTTTCCCCGCGCCACTTCGCGAGCAGGCCCTTGTTTTTGAACGGTGGAAGACCGGTGAACTCGCCGCGTCAGAGTCGCGCTTTGAAGGCGATGGTGAAGCACGGTGGCGTGTTCGGTGGCTGGCCGCAGGATTTCAGCACGTTGCGGGAACCGTCTTTGAGCGATTCGGCCGCGGTATGGAGGAAATCACACTTCCTCTTCGAACGGGATGGATCGGGCTGGAGCCGGGAACATGCACGGCCTTAAGCATCAATACCTGCAACCTTGTGGACCGGACGGCGTTCCTTGTCGATATCGGTTACCGGGCCGGCTCCGTTCAGGCACGTTTTCGCCTCCGTTCGAAATCGCGTGTCTGCTGGTCGGACGGTGAGGCGTCACTGCGTTTACGGCCACTTCCCGCCTCCTGGGAGTTGTCAATTAACGGAAACGTTGTCGCTCGCAAGAGTATCGGCGACGGATTTGCAATCGCCGGTCATGTCGTCGAATCGGCTCTTGTCGCACCGTTGACGAACGGACCGTTCTGGGATGTTGCGGCATGGCGTGTTGTATTCACGACGAAAGACGAATCAGCGGCTTTTGCCATCGATATGAACGGCAATCTGCTGATGCCCGGCAGGGTTGTTGAGCATGCCGGAATAAGTGCGGCGATACCTGCCTGTGCATGGGAGTCGGATGAAAAGACGCTGTGGCTGGGTACGCCGGAACTCGGCGCTTTTGGCTTGTTCAATGGCACAACAGGAGACTTGAGCCTGACAACGAAAGTGATTGAAAACCAAACATTCTAAACCACAACACTCTTGTTCCGGAGGAGGGACACAATGAATTGTCAGACACTTTGCGGGTTTGCCGCCACGCTTGCCATGGCTGGTTCTGCCACCGCGATCGAAACAACAAACATCGAGCTGAGAGAGGGGACCGTAAACGACGGCGCCGTCAGCATTACAAGGAGCGGGGGTGAACTGGTCTTTGACGATGCAGTCACAACACAGCCTGTTACGTTACAGAGCCTTCTCTCGATCACATCGGATCATGGTACGCTGACGGGGTTGAATGCGGACGACCACACCCACTATCTTAACGACGCGCGCCATGAAGCGGCTCATGATGCATTGTTCAATGACGGACTTGCGATCTCACCGGATCGGAACGGCAACACAACACTGAGCAGTCATGCAGCGGATTCGGATATTCATCTTTCCCGTGATGGCGATGAAGTGATCAACGGCGACTGGTTCTTCGGTGGTGAACCGGAATTC
>JANQSL010000232.1 GCA_028284075.1 Candidatus Sumerlaeia bacterium
TAAAACCGGGATCGATGCCAAGCTCCTCAGCGTGAGAACGTATCCAGGACAGCGCGGCTTTCGCCGACTCCTGCATGACCTCGCCCAGCTTGCCCGTAAGCTGCAGGTTTCCCTTCCCCTTCATCAGCGTCACTTCCACCGGTAACAGCTCTCCGCCGGATTCCGTCCACGCCAGCCCCATTGTCATACCCACTTCAGGCTTCTTCTCCATATCCATATCCTCGTACTGAGGCGGTCCCAGCAGTTTCCGCAGCCGTTCAATACTCAGAGGCGCCTGTTTCCTGCGAGGTTGTTCAACCAGCTCACGGGTCACCTTGCGGCAGAGCTGAGCAATTGTCCGGTCAAGGTTTCGCACTCCCGCCTCACGAGTGTATTCCGTGATGACGCGCTTCATGACGGGAACGGTGATCTTGATCTGTGGAGCTCTCAAGCCATGCTGCTCGCGTTGGCGGGGGAGAAGGTGCCGCATTGCGATATGCCGTTTTTCCTCCTCGGTGTATCCGGGAAGGCGAATCAGCTCCATGCGGTCAAGAAGCGGGTAGGGAATGCCATCCACTGTATTGGCCGTGGCGATGAACATGACTCGGCTGAGGTCATAGTCCACCTCCAGATAGTGATCCGCGAACGTCTTGTTTTGCTCCGGGTCGAGAACCTCCAGCAGCGCCGAAGCGGGGTCGCCCCGGAAGTCGCTCGACATCTTGTCCACTTCATCCAGCAGAAACACCGGATTGATCACGCTCGCGCGTTTCATGGACTGAACAATTTTGCCCGGCAGCGCGCCAACGTATGTTCGACGGTGACCGCGGATTTCCGCCTCGTCGCGAACGCCTCCCAAAGAAATCCGGACAAATTCCCGCGACGTGCAACGCGCGATGGAACGACCCAGAGATGTTTTTCCAACACCCGGAGGGCCAACGAAGCAGAGAATCGGTCCGCGTCCCGGTCCTGCATGTTTGACCACGGCAAGGAACTCCAGAATGCGTTCCTTGATCTTTTTGAGGCCGTAGTGATCTTTGTCGAGAATTCTGCGCGCTTCCGCGAGTTCGATCGTGTCCTCCGTGGCCTTCGACCATGGCATTTCCGTCAGCCACTCCAGCCAGGTGCGTGTTACCGCCGCCTCCGGAGACATGGAAGGCATGCGGGTCAGTCTGCCGAGTTCGCGTTCCGCCTTTGAACGGGCCTCTTCCGACAATCCCGTTTCTTCAATGGCACGCGCAAGCTCACGCAACTCCGGATCGTCCTCCCCGCTGACGCCGAGTTCCCGCTCGATGGCTTTCAACTGTTCATTCAGGTAATACTCACGCTGACTTTTGTCGATCTGGACCTTCACCTGTCCGTCGATCTTCTGTTCGATTTCGGCGATTTGATTTTCCTCATCGAGATACTGATTGAGAAGAATGAACTTCTCTTCAAGCGAGTTCGATTCGAGGATCTCCTGCTTCTCTTCAACTTTGAGTGGAACGTTTGCTGCCACGCCATACACGAAGGCGAGCGGCTCTCTGATACTCCTGACGCTTGACAGAAGGTCTGCGGGAATTCTCTCGGATACCTCGGCATAGTGCTCGAACCCGGCAAGTGCGGCTCTTTGATGTGCCACGATGGTTGCGCTGGTGGGCTCGCTCACCTGATTCAGAGCAACGAAAGCGCGCAGGTTTCCCTCCTCCGTATCGTACTGGACGGCACGGGCGGCCCACTGGCCCTCGACGAGAACTTTCGCCGTTCCGTCCGGGAGGCGAAGAACCTGCACAATTTCAGCGACGGTACCCACGGGATGGAGGTCATGGGCGGAAGGCTCCTCAACCGTGACATCCTTCTGGCAAACGAGGAATATGAGTTTGTCTCTGTTGAGACATTGCTCGAGACCACGCATCGAAAGGTCGCGCATAACAAGGATCGGTGCCACGGAGCCCGGATAAACCACTAACTCCTTGAGCGGCAGGACCGGCAGATAGCCGGATTCAAATCGTTCTCCCATGGGGCTGTCCTTGTTTCGTTAGGCGTGGTGCCACACATCCGTGGCTGTTCCAGAGCAGGCCAGCACCAGGAGGGAGAGACTGTCCAGAGAAAGTTCCGTCGTAAAAAACAGCCTTTTCCCCAGCCGGTTAGCTCTTGCCAAGAAGCATTTCCGCTGCCAGCTCGCGGCTCTTGGCGCCTGTGGAGCCGCTCAGCAATCGAGCGAGTTCCGCTTCTCTCTCTCTGCCGGATACCGCTCGAACGGCTGTGGTTGTGCGGCTTGCTTTCGACACTTTCCTGATGAAAAAATGGCGTGCCGCCTGAGACGCGACAGTCGCCTGGTGGGTCACGCAAACGACCTGTCCACCCTTCGAGAGGGACTGGAGAACACCGGCCATCCTGACGGAGGCCCTGCCACTGAGGCCTGCATCAATCTCGTCAAATACATGCAGCCGTTCCCCGCCCTCCGCCGAAGCCAGTGTATGAAGTGCGAGCATAATGCGCGACAGCTCGCCCCCGGACGCCACGTCCCCGATCGGCCGGCACTCCTCGCCGGAATTGGCTGACAACAGAAAGCGTATGGATTCCGCCCCGTGACTTGCGGGCTCTTCCTGCGACACAAGATCCACGACGAACTTTGTTCCCGGCATTCCAAGATCCCGCAAAAGCGACTGCACCTCGTTGCAAAACCTTTTCATAGTGCGGCGCCGAAGCGCTGTCAGTTCCGCTGCGGCCTCCTTGAATTCCTTCAACGCCATTTCCGAATCGGCGCGAACGGCATCCAGCATCTCATCCCGGTTTTCCAGGGAGTCCGCCTCCGCCTGCATTTCCTCAAGCAGCTGCAACAACTCCGCGGAATCACCGCCGTACTTGCGCCGCAGTTTTTCCATAAGATCGAGGCGGGTCTGCACCTCCTCAAGCCGCTCCGGATCGCTTTCCAGTTTGTCGGTATAGGAGATCGCGTCGCGAGCCACATCGCTGAGCCGGTTCGTTGCGTCGTCCAGCAATTCCATGAGCTGCTGCAGTCCGGCGTCGTGACGCACCATGCGTGAAAGCTCCGTCCGCGCCGCGCCGAGCTGGTCCAGGGCTGACGGTGTCTCGCCTTCTCCCTCCGACAGTGCGGCAACGAACCGGGCCGCCCCGTCACGGAGGCTCTCCGCGTTGGAAAGACGGGAGCCTTCCACCAGAAGACGTTCTTCCTCTCCCGCTTCGAGCCCGGCAGCGCTCAGCTCCTCAACCTGGAAGCGGAGAAAATCAAGTCGCTGGCGCCATTTCTTGTCGTCCGCCTCCAGGGCTTCCACCCTCTCCCGGGCCGCTGCATGTTTACGCCACGCCTCCTCAACCTGTGCCAGGGTCGCTTCGTGCCTTCCGTATTCGTCGAAGAGGGATCGTTGCCAGGCTGTGGACACCAGGCGCTGCGAATCGTGCTGGCTGTGGACGCTGGCGAGACGCTCACCCAGTTCCGAAAGTTGTCCTCTCGTGACCAGCCGTCCGTTGATCCATGCTCTGCTTCGACCTTCCGCGAGAACTTCGCGCCGGACGATCAGCTCTTCCGGATCATCGGAAGACAGCTCAGCTTCCTCCAGCCAGCTGCGCACGGTCTTGAGGTTCTCAAGGTCGAAAACCGCCTCCACCGACCCACGCTTTGCTCCCTTTCGCACCAGAGACCCGGCGGCTCGTTCCCCCAGCAGCAGACCAAGCGACTCCAACAGAATCGTTTTTCCCGATCCCGTCTCTCCCGTAACGACGTTCAATCCCTGAGAAAACTCGACTTCAGCATCCTCGATGAGAGCGATATTTCGGATTCTCAAGAGACAAAGCACGGGTTGTCACCTCGCTTGCGGAATGGCGAAATTCAGGCGAAAATCCCGCAGGCCGTCAAGCACAAAGCGAAAGCAAGGCGAAGGTTTCTTCTTGTGGTATTGTGTCGTCGACAGGCCCTCTTTTTTGTGCGCTCAAAACCTGTGGGTATTCCATGGCATTTATACTCCGTCAGGCGCGGAGATAACCTGGACAAATTCGATGCAAAGAAACCGCGAGGTCTTTTGTATTCCGTGACGGTGATTTTGTTTCACCTGATGCATTCCATTAATATACAATTTAATGGCTGGTAATTAAGATTGTGCGTGACATGGGCCGGTTTTGCCGGTCCACTCGCTTTGTCTGGCGCATTCCAATTACCCGCCCCCATTTCGTCCCCATTGGGTTCGACGTTCATGGTGGCCGTGATTTTGTGCGTTGGCGCACTCACGATACCATGAGGCCCAGGAGATGACATCACGACGGTTGCCGTTCGCAGCGGCTCTCCTCTCAGGAGCCGCGATTCTCGCCGCCCCTGACACAACTCAGGCACAATTCGATCCCGACCAGACTCTCACCAACGGATCGCTGACCATCGAAATCGATGGCGCGTCCGGCGCCATTCAACTGGCGGAGTTCGGCGGCCGGGACTATTTCAACCCCGGGACGGAAGTCTCTCATTACGGGTTTCAGATTTCCGATTTCACTCCATCCTTCGCCTACAACACCAATCCCAATTTCAATGAGGACGGTGACGGCATCGATATTCCGGTACGCGTCTGGCGCGTTGGGGATACGGTCAACGTTCTGGGCACATACGATGGTTTCGAGTCGGCGAAGGGTGTCGAGGTCGATCTGCCCATCACGTTTCTCCGTCAATACTCCCTGGTGCCGGGACAGAATGCGCTGCACGTTGAAACGGTGCTGGTCAACGACAACGCCACGTCAGTGACAGTTCGTTCCTTCGACACATACGATCCCGACCAGGGAAACCCGGATAGCGGTACTTCCGACTGCGGCACGACCGATACGTTCAACGATGTCACCCAGTGGCTGAACTCCGGGCCGACGCTGGTGAATGTTGCGGTGGGGAACGAGGACATTCTGCCCTGTGGGACCGGTGGTGGCCCCAAATCGGTCGCTGCGGAGGGACTCGCCGTCGCACTGGTCACCGACAACAACGACGCAGTCTTGTCCGCCGGTTCCTGTGACGGCGGAGGGCCCAAGTCCGTTCAGGGCCGGTCTGTCGACCGGCAGAACAAAGGGTCGAGTTCGAGTTGTAACGAAGCCGGTAATGCCTACTTCGATATCAACAACGGCGACGAACTGAACTTCATCTTCGACTTCCCGGGCGACGCCAACCACGCTCTGGAGGATCTTGGCCTTCACATCGTTTTCGAGGAAAGCATCCCCGCCGATGAGTGCGTGGTCGTCGGTTACGACATGGTGTTTGGCACCGACGAAGCGGCTGCCATGGCCACAACGGCGGCCTTTCCCGCCGGCACCGTTTCCTCATCACCGCCGGCATGTTCTCTTCCCGAACCGCCGCCCCTTCCCGCCGATCTCTCCAACTTCCAGCTGATGGCCATGGCCTTCAACGGCGGGCTCCACGGCATTAATCTCAATGGTCCGTTCAGCGAGTTCGTTCTCAACCCGGACTGCATCTTTACGGTCTGCGATTACGACGCCTTCGATATCGACCCCGAAACGAACCTCGGCTATGCCGTCGTCAAAGATGACAGCGACAAAACCGGCGCCACGGCGGATGCACGATTGATTGTGGTCAATGTGACGAACGGTGTGGTTCAGGATCAGTTGTTCATCCGCGTCAACGAACCCGCTGACACATTGTTTATTCAGGACATCGAATGGCATGACGGAGAGCTGTATTGCGCCTATGAAGCCACTGTCATTCCCCCCCGAAAGGGCGGAGGTCCTGGTACGGAAGTGTTTATGGGGATCATCGATACCGAGTCCGGTGAGCTGACCCGGCTGGAGACACTGGCAACAGGCGGTGACTTCTTCCGTGTCGGCGGCATGGCATCGGGCGTCGTCGATGACGAGAGCATTCTGATTCTTTCCGGGTTCGAGGTTGGTGCCAAAGGCGGGCCCGCGGAAAATTTCTTCCTCTTTGATGAAACCGGGCTGGTGTTTTTGGACAGTGGCCCCCCCCTCGAAGGTCTGGAGTTTGTGGGCGAGACACTTTACGGGATTGGCAGAGGTAGCAGCAAAGGAGGCCTCTTCTCCGAGCTTTACAGTGCTACCGTCGAACTTCCCTCCTCGCCACCAAAAGGCGGCTCTTTCCTGAACTTCAACTTCGAAGGCGAGGTTCAAGTGAGCGATGCGCTGGCTCTTGCCGGACTGCCGCCCGGGCCGGTCGACCTCAGTGATTTCGATCTGCTCGCCATGGACTTTAACAGCGATATCTATGGCGTCGATCCGAGCGGACCGGGGAGCACCTTTCTGGTCACTCCGGACTGTCCCTTCGGCGATTGTGAATTCGAGTCGTTCGACGTTAATCCCGCGGACGGATTCGGCTACGCGCTCGTCCAGGACAACACGAAGGGCGGCCCCGCCGCACGTGAAGAACTCATGATCTTCGATGTCGAGACCGGTGAGATCGAGGACCTTGTGACGATTCGGCTGGCGGGACCTGGCGATGAACTTCGTGTCGATGCCATTGAGTGGCACGAGGGCGAGTTGCTGTGCGCTTACAGGACCGTGCTTTCCCTGAAGGGAGGGGGAGGGACTGAAGTGGAGTACTCCCTGGGAAGCCTGGATCCGAACAGCGGCGACATTGAGGAAATCCTGACCTTCGGGGACGGGACACTGGATGTTGAACGGATTACCGGCATGGCGTCCGGCTTCGTCGGGGGCCAGAGAGCTGTCGTTTGCTCAGGCTCAGTCGATGGGCCGCCCAAGGGTGCACCTCGCAGCGACCTCTTTTTCATCGGGGACGTTGGCGGCGACAACAACGTGGAGTCCGTCGAGGTTTTTGGCGGTGGCAGTATCAACATCGAAGGCCTGGAGTTTGTCGGAAGGAACCTTTACGGAGCCGGCGCACCCAGGTTTAAGGGGGGACCGGACGCAGCCTCATTCTACGAAATCGAGGTGTCTTTCGACGACAAGGGTGCAGACAAAGGAGATGGTTTCTTCGGCGCGGCGATCGTCTTCCTTGGAGATCTGTCCCACGGTGTGCTGGCGCTCAGCGGGACACAGGTCGAGGAAGTCGATCTCAGCGATTTCGACCTGCTCGCCATGGACTTTTTCAGCGATATCCATGGTATTGATGTGAGCGGACCGGCGAGCAGCTTTGTCAGTACACCGGAGTGCCCCTTTTTCGTCTGCGATTTCAATGGGTTCGACGTCAATCCCGAGAACGGACGCGGCTACGCGATTGTTCTGGACGACACAAAAGGTGACACTAACACAGCAGATCAGCGGCTCGTGGTCTTCGATGTCGGGACGGGCCTTATCCTGGACGTTTTGGATATTGAACTGTCACCGTCGGTCGAGTTTATTTTCATCAATTCCATTGAGTGGCACGAGGGCGAGTTGTTGTGCGCTTACACAAACGGTTTTTTTCCGAAAGGCGGCGGACCAGGGTTGGTTATAGAGTACAATCTGGGACGCATTGATCCGGACAGCGGAGACCTTGAGGAGATCCTCTCCTTCGGGGACGGGCCACTGAATGTTATAAGGATCGACGGTATGGCGTCCGGCATCATCGACGGCGAGAGTGTCGTCGTTTGTGCAGGCTTCATCGATGGCGGGGACAAGGGCGGGCCTCCCGACAGCCTCTTTTTGATCGCTGACGTCGGCGGTGACAATGACGTCGAACTGATCAGCAGCTTCGGTCCCTTTTTCGAGGGCTTGGAGTTCGTTGGAGAGACCCTGTACGGAGCAGCCCTCGATTCTGATAAAGGACGACCGGACCGGGCCACACTCTTTGAAATCGATGTGGTTTTTGGTGACAAAGGTATCATCAGCGGCGCGGATTTCGTCGAACTGGGAGACCTGTCCCATGGTGTCGATGCGCTCGCCGGTGTGCCTGACCCGTCCGGCGGCAGCCTTGTTGCCATGGGTGACGAGGGTTTCTTTCACTTCGTGAATGAGGCGACCGGTGTTTCACCCCTCGCCTTTATTGCCGAATGCGATCCGGGCCTTGGCAAGGGAGGTCTTTCCTCGGACCTCGACTGCGACTTCATCGCCTTCGACATCAACCCTGAGACACTTCTCGGCTATGCGGTCGTGGAAGTTACGGAATTCTTGCTTAATCCCAAGTCGGACAAGGGGACTGAAATCTTCCTTGGTCAGTTCCTTTTCGAGCTGGACATGGAGACGGGAGACGTTCTCGATACGGTCCCGATCGAGCCGCCGCTGGATGCTCCAAAGGGTAACCCGGCGATCGAGGGCGGACGCTTTACAGATATTGAATGGCACAATGGAACGCTCTGGGGGGGATACGAGGTGTCCCTGTCGGGCAGTTTGCCCATTTCGGTGTCGGGCGGTGCCAAGGGTTTCGGTCCCGTCGAGACCGGATTTGCCACCATCGATCCGGACGGAACGACAACGGCATTCATGGATCTTGAGTTGGGCGAGGGCTTTGGTTCCGTCGCCGGTATGGCGTTTACCGAAGCCCCGGAAGGAACGCTGCTTGTTTTCGTGACGGAAGACTTCCCGTCCAAGGGCGAAGCGGGTTTTTTCTATTGGGGAATGTATGACTTCGGACCCGGCGGAGGAGACCTGCAGCCGTTGTCCGTCGGCGGTCCCGACTGCGGTGGCCTTGAATTCTTCAACGGCCGGCTTTACGGGCTGAACCCCTTCGGAGGTTTTAAGAGGAAGGGGGGCGGTCCCCAATTCGCGGAGTTGTTTGAGATCACGGGTCTTCCGCTTGTGAACCCGGGAGACAAGGGAGCCAGCCTCCTGGATTTCGACCTGGTCGGTTTCA
>JANQSL010000235.1 GCA_028284075.1 Candidatus Sumerlaeia bacterium
TGAAACCACTTCTAGGAAGTCTGCGACGGGTTCATCGTTTTCTGTTTCGTTCTCCGCCGTTCGATCGCAACCCCCTTCGACACGCTGGCACTGCGTGGAAGATCCGCCTGCCGCAGAAGATTCGCCGCCTCCTCCGGCGGAACGGGATTGATAAAAAAACCCGAGCCCCACTCAAAACCCGCCACCCGGGACAACGCCGGCAGAATCTGGATATGCCAGTGAGACCAGCGGTCTCCGCCGGACTCCTCCGGAGTGGTGCGAATGATCATGTTGTAAGAGGGATCATCCAGCGTCAGCCGCAGTTTCTGCAGTGTGCCGCGAAGAATCGCCGCAAGATCCTGAACATTGTTCTTGGTGATATCGCTGAAGTAGGCCTCATGCCTTCGCGGAATAATCCACGTTTCAAACGGAAACCGTGAAGCCCAGGGACAGAAGGCCAGAAAGGTATCGTTCTCCATAACGATTCGGGACTGATCCCTGATCTCCTGGCGAACGATATCGCAATACACGCATCGTTCCTTGTACTCCCAGTGACGCTTCGCGCCTTCCACCTCTTCCTGCACACTCTTCGGAATAATGGGCAGAGCAATGATCTGGCTGTGAGGATGCCAGATGGAGGCCCCCGCCGCATGACCGTAGTTTTTGAAGATCATCACGTAACGGAACCGCTTGTCCTTCTTCAGTTCCACGAAGCGATCGCGATAGGCCCAGATAATCTCCCGCACCTGCTCCTCTTCCATGTCAGGAAGCTGAATCGAGGGGTCGGGCGATTCCACCACAACCTCGTGCCGGCCGACACCCGTCATCATGTCATACATTCCCTCTCCCATGCGAATCGGCTCGCCGGAAGAATTGAGAGCGGGAAACTTGTTCTCAACAACGCGAATCCACCAGCCCGGCGAGTTCGGCTCCGTATCCGGCGGCCGATACGCCAGAACCTCCGGCGGAGTCTGCTTCTCGTTGCCTGGCAGGAAGGGATTGAATTCGTCCACCGAATCCACGGGAACATGCGTCACGAAAGCGGCCGGACGATTGGCCCGCTCGGTGGAGATAATCACCCACCGGCCGACAATGGGGTCTTTGCGAAGTTCAGGCATCTCAATCTTCCTTCGGGGCAATGCGCTCGGGGGCGGAGTTACGAAGGCAAGAGCACCCGTCAGGTGCAATGAGGAAACGCCCGCCACCGCTCCAGAACCCAGTCAGCGCTTTAGCGCGTCAAAGTCCGTTCAGCGCCTGCACCCCGGTCTTTGCATTCATCGGTATCGCGATCCACCTCCCCTGCGACTTCGCGCCTCTGCGTTAAAACGACCTCTCTTTCCTTCCTTCCATATCCTCCATTTCTCCCATTTCTCCCAAAACAACCTTTCTCGTTAAAGTCTCCCATATTTCCCATATTTTAAACAGATTCCTGAAATCCGGACGGACCTGTGGTTCACTTCTCCGCGTCAGGCCTGACCGAGCAAGACCCCACGCCAGGCGAAACACCCTGGCGATTGTCACATGACAATGAAGGAACCAACACCAGAACAGCGACACAACCGGGCGCGCGCCCACCCACCCTTTACAGCCCTGAAGCGGGCGGGAACGAAAGCCACCAAAGGATCAATGCATGGAAAACCCATTTGCCACTCGTGAAAAATCCCGGTCACCATGCCAGCGAATCGATACGAGCACGGGAGGGCCGTGATGCGCCCCGTAATCGCTCTGATAACTCTTCTCGTCGTGGGCTGCACAACCCCCTCCGCACATTTGCGGATGAGAGAAGCCGACGCGGGATTCGAAAACGGCACCTTTTCGGAACTGGACCATGAACTCCTGACAGCCGTCCGGGAGGGCGAGGTTCCCGGAGCCGTACTGGCCGTGGCGCGAAACGGGCAGCTCTCCTACGAGCATGCTCTGGGAGTGCGGTCCGGCGACGGAGCTCCGATGAAACCTGAGACCCTCTTCGACGTGGCCTCTCTCACCAAGCCCGTCGCGACCTCTGCGGCTGCGGCCGCCCTGATGTGCGACGGCATACTGGAAGACTCGCGCGTGGTGGGTGATTCAACGGTTGGCGAACTACTGATCCACCAGTCCACTCTGCCCCAGTACGCCCGGTGGGAGGATCTGGAGACCCGCCGCAGTGAAAACGACTCTCCTGCCGACGCCATCTTTCGCTGGCTGGACAAAAGCGCCCCCGCGCCTCACCGTCATTCCTACAGCAATCTCGGTTTTATCCTGGTGGCGGGTGAAATCGAAAACCTCACCGGGCAACCGCTGGAAACTTACCTGCGGGAACGTCTCTGGGGCCCCATGGAAATGAACAACACCACCTTCAGACCCGAAACACTTGAAGGCGCATTGATCGCCCAGACATCCGGAGACACCGGCCCTGGACAGTCCTTCGATCCCCTCGCGGACTGGGTTAAAGAACGGTTCCCGGGCCACGACCCCGGACACAGTGGTCTTTTCAGTACCGCACGCGACCTCACCATGTTTTGTCAAAGTCTGCTTCACGCCGAAGAGTCCGCAATAGAAGGACTCGAATGCATCGCCCGCATGATGATGGAACCTCCGGTGCTGCCGAGCGAAAATGCCGGAAGTGGTATGGCGCAATTCGGCGACGCCGCCCGGTCCCGCGGATTCGAGACCATCACATCGATCATGGACGGGCCCTTCTATTATCACACCGGTTACACGGGCTGCATCCTTTGGATGAACAGGAAAACAGGTGTGTCAGTGGTACTCATGACCAACAGTTCACTGACGGACCCGGCGGGATGGGAAACGCTGCGCAACAGCGTGTTGAAGATTGTGAACAAAGGCACGACGCGACCGAGAAGCGAAGAACTTTATGATCCCGCCTACTACACGCCCGGGGACGATATCATCGGGCCAATGAGCTTCGGACTGTGAGGCATATCATGACGGAAAAACAGAAGCTGACTCATTTGGATGAAACAGGAGCGGCTCGCATGGTCGATGTCGGAGAAAAAGACATAACCCTTCGCGAAGCCTCCGCGGAAGGCGAACTTCATGCGCACCCTGAAGTTCTCGAAGCCCTGTTCAGTGGCGGGCTCGCCAAGGGCGACGCAATCGCCTCGGCACGAATTGCCGGCATAATGGCGGCAAAGCGGACCCACGAATTGATTCCGCTCTGCCATCCCCTCCCCATTACCGGCATCTCCATTGGCTTCGAGCATGACACCACACGCTCATGCGCGATCATGCATGCAACAGTGCGTGTGGCGGCGCGCACAGGTGTGGAGATGGAGGCACTCACTGCGGTCAGCGTCGCTCTTCTGACGCTCTACGACATGGCAAAAGCTCTTCAAAAAGACATGAAGATTCAGAACATCCGGCTTCGCTCAAAGTCCGGCGGACGCAGCGGCGACGTAACGTTCGCTTAAGAGCCGCCACGGTAGATATCGTCCACGAGAGCGGCATATTTTTCCACGATGACGTGGCGTCGCAGCTTGTAGGATCCCGTCAGTTCATCGCCGACTTCGAAGGCTTTCGGCACACAACGGATATCGACAACACGCTCAAAGGATTTGAAGCCGGATTCCGCCGATATGAGCCGGCGCACTTCCCGTCGTATCTCTTCAGCAATCCCCGCATCGGTCGCCGCCGATGCAAGTGAATCCGCCGACACCGCGTCCAGTGTTGGAACAATCAAGGCTCCGAGAAACTTCCGGTCCTGACCCACAACCAGACATTGCTCGATCAGTGGCGATTCCAGCAGTCGCGTCTCAATAGGGTTCGGCTCCACATTCTCGCCGTTTGAGAGAACGACAGTGTCCTTCGCACGCCCGGTAATCTTCAGACAGCCATTGTATGTCATCATCCCCAGATCACCCGTATTCAGCCAGCCGTCCCTGAGAATCCGTTCCGTCGCCTCCTCATTGCGATAGTACCCCTTCATCACCTGCGGACCTCGGACGTGAATCTCTCCACGAAGACCACGGCCTTCACCGGGAACGGTTGTGTCCGGAAAAAGAACAGTACCTGACTCCGGCTCCACAATCCGGACATCCGTCTCCGGATAGGGTGGACCAACAGTACCAATAACAAGTCGTTCAAAGAGGCGAATTGCCGCCACAGGACTTGTTTCGGTCAGTCCATAGCCCTCCAGAACCGGAACACCGATGGCGTTGAAGAATTCGTCAATATGCACCGGCAGCGCTCCCCCGCCGGAAACC